>CAZMEH010000233.1:0-3175 GCA_964564885.1 uncultured Saprospiraceae bacterium
AGGACTGAAAGAAGCGATTGAAATAATTATAAAACAATACTTCTTCATTTTCCAACGTGAGCTTTTTAGCTTCTAATTTTGACAATTGTAATACCTGTTCTGTTAAGTTTAGCAGCTTAAAAGCATTTTGTTGAATCGAAGAAAGTAGTTTGTTGATTTCATAATTAGAAAGTCGACCAGAATTTTTGAGTAACACTTGAGCAGGACTTAATATCAGCGTCAAAGGTGTGCGCAATTCATGAGAAACGTTAACAAAAAAGCGAGATTTCAATTTTTCTAATTTTGCTAATTTTTTTGTTTGGACTTCAATCATTAATTTATCAGCTTCTAATTCGGCAGTTCGTTCTTCAATTACTAATCTGTTTGCTTCTAATTCGGCAGTTCTTTCTTCGACGAGTTTTTTTAATTCTTGATTTCTCCTTTTTAATTGGAATTTGCGCCATTTATAAACCAAATAAGAAAGACCAGCTAGAGCAGCAGCACCAAGCAAAACAACTAAAACGATCAAATAAAGAGGTCGAACGACTTTGATCGGAATTTCTATACTTGCTTGAGAAAAATAACCTTCATGCGTTTGTCCTTTTATTTTTAAAGTATAATTTCCATAAGGCAAGTGATCGATACGAATGGAATTTTCATAAGTGTAATTCCACGTTTTATCAAGACCTTTTATTTTGTAAGCATACAATATCTTATTAGGGTTTTTATGGTCCAATAAGGTAAAATCTATTATAAAAAACAGGTCAAAAGGTCGAACAACGATTCTCTTTTCTTGCAGTAATTTGAGTGTTTTATCGGTCAGTTTTTTTGTTCGATTATTAAATGATTGAAATCGAGTAACTTCTAATGAGATAGGCTTATCCAAACTTTGTGTTCTTGAAAAATCCTTAGGATAAAAAGCGGTTACGCCATTCAATCCTCCGAAATAAATCATACCATTTTCACCTTGATAATGAGCCGCTTGATTGAACTTATGATGTGTAATTCCGTCATTTAATAAATAAGAATGAACTCGAAATGCCCCTTTATTCACCCGAATAATTCCATAGTTACTGCTCATCCACAGATCATCAAGATCATCTTTATCTCCATAGATTGCATATATCATATTATCAGGAAATCCTGATTGCATATTTAAAACTTTATATTCGGTTGTTTTTATATTCCATCTGACGAGTCCTTTGGTTGTTGCCAACCAATAAATACTTGCTTCCAGTTTGTCTTTATGAATATGATGTATAATATCATGTGGTAAATAATATAGCCTTTTTGTATTGGATGAATAATGATGTGTTATTTTGTTTTTATCAATATTGAGAATAAATATACCTTTTGTTGTGGCTAAAAATATTTCATTTTTATTCTTTTCAAGGAATTGATAAACGGTTGCACCTTGAAAGGCAGGAAAATATTTATAACTTTTAAATGCTTCGACTTGCCCATTGATATTAGATAAAAACGAAAGAGAGGAGTCTGAACTTAACCATATTTTATTATTCTTATCTTGGTACATCTGCCGAACGGAGCGATTTCCTATCGAAATAGATTTTATCAATTGCTTGTCTTCATATAAATACAATGCCTGTTCCGCTCCAAATAAAACTTGCTTATTAGTTAGTTCTAATATAGCGTAAATAGATTGCTTAGGAAGTAATTTAAACCGCTTACCACTTTCATCTATTTGGTCAACGCCTTGATTTTTGGAAGTGATATATAAGGTGTTATTAAACTCGGCAATACTGAGTATCGAATTGCTTTTGGCGGTTGATTGTAGTTCACCATTAGCCGTCAAATCAGTATTTAAGAACTGTTTAAATTTATTTTCTTCAATACTCATTTGGACTAAACCGCCTTTAGTAATTATCCATGCAATACCATCTTCACCAATATAAACCTGTTCGATGCTATCGATTTTATTATTTAATTTATAAACAATTCCTTTATCAGGATGCATGACCAATAGCTGATTATTATTTCTAAAAAACCAATAAGTATTATTTTTTTTATTGTAGCCACAAGTGGATAATAATAGGTTAACAGGTATTTTATATTTTGCTATCTCCTTAAAACCTTTGCTAACTAATGGCTCAAAGTGATTGCCTTTTTTAAGAAAGAAACCTTTCTGTTTACTATAATAAATTAATTCACCATTGAGATGAATAGAAGTGCTTTTTAGACTAGGTGTATGAGTTAAATCAATACTATCCAAGACTTGACCCGTAAAGTCTAGTGTAAACATTTTATAATTTTTTTCAATAGAAATCGTCTTTTCAGAAACATCATTGATATGATAAGGAGAATTGTCTAAAAGTGGAAAAGTATTAAAACCATTATCAGGATTGTAATGATAAACTTGGTGATTGGTACAGACAAAAATATCTTTATTGGTATTAGTAGCTATTGTTTTAATTTTATCGAATGGAATATCTATGCTACTGCCAAATTTTTCCTTAAATGAAAATATCTCATGTGTATACACATCGATTAATGAAATTCCAGTAGGTTTACGGCTCCAAGAAGTCGTCGTCAACAACCAAATAAACCCAGCCTTATCTTCGTGGAAACTTAATGTTTTCTCTAAATCGTTATTCTTATTCTTATCCTTAGACCAAGAAGTAAATTTACTACCATCATAACTATTCAAACCGTACCTAGTACTTATCCAAAGAAGACCTCGGCTATCTTTAAATACACTTTCTAATTCAAAGTGGTTAAGCCCATTCTCTGTCCCAAAATTTTTGATATTAGAAATATAATTTTGTCCAAAACCTATCATATACCAAAGCATAATGATAGATATTAATGAGCGTTCTTTCATTATTTTTTGTTCTTCTGAGAATAGTTGAGCGTTATTTATTGAAACCAAAGAGCCATCAATGTTTTATTTTTCTATTTGAATCGAATCTTTTAAAAAAAATGGGCGCTAAACTAAAGATATGCTTAAAAAAGGGTTTAAGATTATAAAATATCCGTTTTGTCAATTTTTTTGGTTATTTTGTTGAGCTGGTTATGTGTTTTTATTTAAAATTGTCCATTTATTTAATATATATACCCAAATTATTAAGTGTTTATAGCTCATATTTGTATCAAACTGTCAAAGTCTACAACATAGAATGAAAGTAATGTAATAGAAGAGGTGACTTGTTATACTTTGACTAACTCATCTATTCATTAC
>CAZMEH010000234.1:0-1697 GCA_964564885.1 uncultured Saprospiraceae bacterium
CAAAGGATTAGATTTATACGCCCAAGTCATCATAAAAATAGGTTCTGCACCTTTTTTACGAACCAAGTCAATAAACTTTTTACTGTATTCCATAAATGCCTCAGGCGTACTAATAGCACTCAAACTATGATTATTGAAAACCACATAATCCCAATCGCCACTTTCTAGCAATGCCCTTGTTTTTGTACCTTTTTCACTTTTCCAGTGTTGTTCCAAGTCTGAACCGCCAACCGTCGATTGCCTAGTGATTAATACCTCTTTTTGTGTTTTTGCCATTGACGCCACGACTTGCGGTAAGTTGTAGAAATAGGTAAAACTATTGCCTACAAACAATATCTTCGTCGTGTCCGTTTGAGCAAAAACGGATATGCTAAGTAGCAGTACAATTGCTAGACTTACTATTGGTTTCAATATTTGTCGTTTCATATTTTGAATGTTTCTTATCGTAAGGCTAGGTATCGAACACCTCAAAGGTATCCGATACCTGAAACTTAACTTATATTACTGATTAACAGGTGTAACTACAAAAATTCCAGGTTCGACTGGCGCATTAGAATTAGAATTTAATTCTTGCTGCGCATAAGGCAAACGCTCTGGATGAGGTGGTGCTGGCCCATCTTCTAATACAAAATTGACCGCAATATCCTGGTCACTTTTGCGCAATCTTCGAGCATCGTTGAAAGGCATATACATTCCAAAACCAGAAACATAACGCTCTTCGATAACTTCTCTCAAAAATGCGGTTTTAGCAGCTACATTATCCATATTTTCAACACCGCCATTATCAAAATCAGCGGCATCAAAAGCCAAATAACTAAACGCCTGATTGACGTAATTAGCATTCAAATGTCCGCCAGTATTCAACCAAACTCTTAAATCATTTAAGTGTGGTAAACCGTCAGCTACTGCACCATTACGAGCAGCGCATTCCGCTTTTATCAATTGATTCTCAAAATAAGTCACCATGTTTTGAGGCTCAAATGGGTCAATTATTCCATCATTACCGTTCCATGCTTCCTCAATTTTAAAATAACCCAAACGAGCTGTCTCGTCTGTTTTTAAATGGTTTCTAGAAGCAGGCGTCGTTACATCTAACATTTGTAATAAATAGCTTTGTGTGCCATCAGAATCAACATTTCCAACATCGCCAGCCCTTGAACCCTCTAGCATTGTCCAAAATAGATTTTTGTCGCCTTCCGTATTTATTGCTGCGCCACGAGGGATGAATTTCATATCACCATCTGCTGAAGCAATACCATTTTGAGCGGCAGCTAATGCGTTGGTGTAATCTTTCATTTGCAAATAATAACGAGCTTTCAAAGTGTTTGCTGCTGCTATCCATTTGTCCTTATCGCCTTCGTAATAAATATCTTCCAATAAACTCAATGAAGAGGACGTTTCCAAATTAATAATTGCTTCGTCTAATAATGCAATAATCGCATTATAAACATCAACTTGACTATCAAATTTTGGATCTGGAATTTCTGAATTTCCGACTTCGCTATAAGGAATATCTCCAAAAGCTGCCGCTGCCGTTCCTACTGCGTGCGCTTCTACCACTTTGGAAATACCTTGTAAAAGTGTATTGTCAGAATTTTGATAGATTTGACGCATATTTGTCATTACACCAATATAAACCGCTCTCCAAGTTCCATCAGCGTCACTTGGCGCAATATTGTAATTATATTGATTTGCAA
>CAZMEH010000235.1:0-3034 GCA_964564885.1 uncultured Saprospiraceae bacterium
TTTATTTGTTAAAATAATTGAAAAATAAGTACAAATTATTTAACAAAAGTTGTAAAAAAGTGGCTTTTTACAACGAAAACCTCAAAAGCAATTATCAAATCTTCAAAAAAATAGCATTCCTGTAATCAATAATTGAAATCCTATCAATAATACTTCTCGGTTTTTACCAATTATATAAAAATAAACTCATTTCATTAATAAATTTGTAATAAAACAAAACTTGTTTTACATTTGTATCAACGAAACGGCAAACAATTAAAGAATTGTTAATCGAAATAAAGTTGAAACAATGTAAGGTGATGAAATTGGCAGACATACCCGCCGTTCTCGTGGGTGGAGATAAGAGATAAATTCCATTTCAATTTTTGTATGAAATTTGAAATGGCAGCTAATCGCTCCGTGAAGGTTCGAGTCCTTCCTTTACAGCAAGTTGAATAGCTCTGCTCAATTGCAATTATTAGCGCAAGCCTATGTTTATAGGCTTGCGTTTTTTTTATTTTAAAACTCGACTTTCCATGTTAGAAGCGGAATTAAACCTAATTGATATTTAGTAGCTACTTGTCCTTGAATTGTGTCGTAATACCTGAAACCGACGTTTTTTTGATTGGTTAGGTTTTGAATATCAAAAGCGATGGTATGTGTTTTTAGAATGCTTCCTTCTCGGTTTCGAGTTGATTTTTGCCAATAGAATCGAGCATCTATTTTAAAAATATTGCCTTGTGATAAACTAAATGCTTGATTTTCGATATAAACAGTTCTGCCCAATTGTGCGGAAAGTGTTTCGTCAATTGGTGTTTCTCGCAATCCGCCAGCATATAATCCACGAACATAAACACCGATTTTCTTGTCAACTTCCTTTTTTACTTTTAAGACATTAGCATCCCATTCTTTTCCTGCAACAATATTTAAAATGAAATTTCCATTAAAACGAGTACTTCTTTCGATGCCATCGCCAGAAGTATAAGTGGAATTATATAATGCGCCATTTGAAGAAATATAAAAATCACCATTTCCATTTTTATATTCATAGCTTAATTCTAAGCCGTAATTTTGACCAGTTCCTGTATTACTTAAAGTGTCAGTAATGAATGTTTGAAATTCATTGATAACAGAAAAAGATGAATTGTCCTGATTGATAATCGGAATATCATAAAGTGATTGATAATAAAGAATGGCTTTTATTGGACTATTTTTTATAACAGAAGCATAAGTCAGGTCAAAATGATGCGCTTTTGAAAATGCGATTTGGCTATTGATTAGATTATTTTCTTGATTTCTACTCAGATAAATATCAGGCGTTTGCGTTTGATTGCGAAGTGAATAATTGAATTCGATGAATTTTCCAACATAGCTTGAAAAGGTATTTCGCAAAGAAAAACTTGGCTGCAAACTAAACTCATTAGTCTGGCTAGAATATAATGCACCTAATTCTATTTTACTTTTAAAAGTACTCAAAAACTTAAAAGTATGACCAATCGAAGGTTCCAAAATCAATCCACTCAGTTGACCTTTTGCACTGTAATTCAGCAAACTATCAAAATTACTTAAAGCATAGGTTTGATGTCTTCCGTGTAATTGAATCGTTGATTCTCCAAAGTTATTTTTATTTGTAAAAGCCGTGAAAAATGAAAAACGCTGATGTGCAAGGCTATCATTTTCTAATAAAGTACCCGAAAAATCATTGTCGAATTGAGTACCTGTGCGAGTTGTGTTCCAAGTCGAATAGGCTAAAGTTGTACTTAATTCACTATTTCCTTTCCTATATTTATTTGAAATACCATTAATAGTCGTTTGTGATTTAAAATTAATATCAAATTGGTCTTTTGATTCTTCCCAAAGAGAAGTATCTCGCTGTGTTGTAAACACATTACTACTTGTTCCAAAGACAGAAAATAACTGGAAATCACCAAATTTTTGAGTTCTAAAATTTGCATTAATATTATAATCTATATAATTAATGGCTTCGCCGCCAAAGTCCAAACCGATGAGGTCAGTCAATAATCCAAAAGTAGAATAACGAAATGACGCAAAAACATTTCCTTTATTATTATTGAATGGCTGACTGTGCATCGCTTCCAAGCCGATTAAACCCAGTTTAATCGTTGTTTTCCTTGGATTGTAGCTTTGAACATTTGTAAATATTTGACCGCCAAGTGAATTATTGGACTCATTATAACTAAACCTAGTCGAACTCATGAACTCAGGTTTGAGCATATTCACGCCGCCGCCCGAGTAAGTCACTCTATCTCTTGCCGTTCCTGCATTTGGCGTGTGATTTGGATTAGGAATTTCAATTCCATTCAAAAACCATTTTAAGCCATTTGGAGAATTTCCACGAACAGAAATACTATTTGACTGGTCATTGGTATTGACTAAACTTAGTTTTTGAAGGAATGCCCGAGCAACATCGTCGTAAGTCGCAGGTGATTTGGAAAGTAAGGTTTCGTTAATTGTATTCGGTAATACTGTTGTTTGAATAATAATTGGATCCCATATAAAGTCATTTTTTAACAGAATATCTATTAGAAAAACGTCTTCTTTTTCAATTTGAATTTGTTTAGCAGAAGAAGAATAACCTATATATGAACCAACCAAAATGTATTTTCCCGCTTTAATATTTTGAATTTCAAAATCACCGTCAATATTAGTTACTGCGCCATATAATACGGTTTTCTGTTCAAAATCATCCATGTCGTAAATGCTAATATTAGCAGAAAATAATGGGTCTCCTGTCTGTTTTTCTTCTAATGTTCCTTTGATAGTTGCACTAAAAACGGTGTTTAAATTCAGCATATAAAAAGCGAAAAAAACACAGAAAGTCAATGTTTTTCCCTGAAGGGTTGATTTTTTCATTTGATTAATTATCTAAAAATGGTTGAAATTAGAATTGGCAAAATTAGAAAAGTATCACTAGAATGATAGAAAAAAGATATATTTTCAAATTATTTAGAACATCTCTTTGTATTCAACTGTATTGATTATAAATTTACGAACTTGAATAAAGACAAATAATTAAAACCAATAATCATAAAAA
>CAZMEH010000236.1:0-2429 GCA_964564885.1 uncultured Saprospiraceae bacterium
CTATTATCAGCGTTAACAGATAAGGTATTCGTTCGTAATTTTCTACTAGTAAATTCGCACAAATAGCCGCAAGCACTTGTGCGAAACGGGTCACTGAGAAATCGCGATGTAAACACAGGATGCCCGTTAATACTTTCTCCTAATACTTCTTATGACATATCAAGCTATTATAAAAGACATCATCGCTAAAAAATATCAACCTGTCTATTTCTTGCATGGAATGGAAAGCTATTTTATTGATGAAATTTCAAACTATATAGAAAAGAAAGTACTCACCGAATCGGAACGTGCTTTCAATCTGACTATATTATACGGGAAAGAAGCAACTTATCACGCAGTTGTCGATAATGCTAGAAGATATCCTGTAATGGCAGAGCGTCAAGTCGTTATTATTAAGGAAGCAAAGGAGATGAAAGAGTTGGGTAAGCTCGAAAAATACCTTGCAAATCCTGCACCTACAACTATATTAGTCGTTTGCTACAAGCATAAAAAACTCGCTAAAAATACTAAAATTGCCAAAGCAGCGATTAAAGGCGGTATTTTCTTTGAATCAAAAAAACTCTACGATAATCAAGTTCCAGATTGGATAACGGCTTATTTACATAAGAAAAAATACAAAATTAAGCCAGAAGCAACGCAAATGGTTGCGGAATTTCTGGGAACAAATTTATCTAAAGTCACAAATGAACTAGATAAATTAATGCTCAATGTATCAGCCGATACCGTGATTACAACGGAATTGGTACAGAAGAATATCGGCATTAGTAAGGATTATAATATTTTTGAATTGAATAATGCAATAGGTCGCAAAGATGAAGTAAAAGCGCAGCGTATTGTCAATTATTTCATGGCAGATATTAGAAAACATCCGTTGCCGCAAGTAGTCAGTTCACTATTTGGTTTCTTTAGTAAGCTGTACATTTACCAAACGGTTGGAAGTATAAACGACAATGAAATGGCGAAAAAAATGGGTATGCGCTCCACTTTTTTCTTAAAAGACTATCGAATAGCATCGAAAAACTATAATAAAGCAAAAGTAGAAGATGCGATTTCTATTCTTAGAGAATATGATTTAAAATCAAAAGGTGTCAACCGAGACGGAACGCCTGACACTGAATTGCTTCGAGAGTTAGTTTTTAAATTGCTGCATTGAAAGCAAAAGTAAAGTTACATGACGGAACATTTTTTAATTTAAAACACAAAGGCGCCGAAAAATTAATGTTCAAAACCGATAAGTTAACTCCGTGTCTTCGTGTCTCTGTGTTCATTTTTTTACATTGTATGGTAGTGAACTAAAATGTATTTGTCTCTTTAAGACTTGTATTCTACTGTAATTAAAACTAAAACTTAACTTGAAAATAACCATTGATTAACAAAATATTTGGTTAGTTGATAGAATGATTGTTTTTTTGCAGTCGATTTCAAATATTGATTAATTAAAATATTACTTCATTAGTTTGAAATCGTATAAAAATAAAACAACAACAAAAATTCAAATAATGAAACCGACCTTATTGATATTGGCAGCAGGCATGGGAAGTCGCTATGGAAGTTTAAAACAATTAGATGAATTAGGTCCTTCTGGCGAAGGTATCATCGAATTTTCTGTATATGATGCCATTAGAGCAGGATTTGGCAAAGTAGTTTTTGTTATCCGTGATAGCTTTGAAGATGCATTTAGAGCAAAATTTGACAGTAAATTTCAAGATAAAATTCAAATTGAATATGCTTTTCAAGCGGTGAATACGCCAATTGAAGGTGTAGCAGATTTGCCAGAACGTGAAAAGCCTTGGGGCACAGCTCATGCGGTTTTAGTTGCTGCGGAGAAAATCAATGAACCATTTGCAGTGATTAATGCAGATGATTACTATGGTGTTTCTGCATTCAAAACGATTGCTGATTTCTTGACAACAGAAGCTGCGCCAGACCATTACGCAATGGTTGGTTATGTCCTTAAAAATACGCTTTCTGACCACGGAACGGTTAATCGTGGTATTTGTGTTGCCAATGAAAATAATCACTTGGTTGATGTGGTAGAGCGTCATAAAATCGGAAGAACGGACGACCAAAAGGTGTATTTCGTAGATGATGATACATCTTCAAAAGAAGTTTCAGAAGATGCCATTGTTTCTATGAATTTTTGGGGCTTTCATCAGAATATTTTTGATGTAATGCGCAAGCAATTTGTTGAATTTGCAGAAGCAAACAAAGCAAATCCTAAAGCTGAATTTTATATTCCATTGGTCGCAAATCGTCAAATCAACTCTGGTGAAGCGAAATTATCAGTATTGACTTCTAATGACAACTGGCACGGTGTAACGTACAAAGCGGACAAACCTGTCGTTCAAGAAGCGTTTGGTAAGTTGTTCAAAGATGGTACTTACCCAAGTTCTCTTTGGTAAACATACATAAGAGCAGAGAGTAGAGAG
>CAZMEH010000237.1:0-3640 GCA_964564885.1 uncultured Saprospiraceae bacterium
GGGTTTTAGCATCGTTAATTTTTTCTTTAACGAGTTAAAAAATCTCTGCATAGCCTAGCTCTGGAGCTATTTTTTAAGGAAGTTAAAGGAAAAAAGAACCAGTTAAAAACCGTAAGTTATTTTATTGGCGTTCCTTAAATTAATCTTTATGCATAAAGTCAAATTAAAACCAATATGAACTGGCAACCATACATCGACGAATTATCCAACGACAAACTGGCACTCTTCACTTTACCTATTTTGTTTCTCGCTGTTACCTTTGAAGTAATCATTACTCGACAAGAGCAAAAGCATTTGTATCATGGAAAAGATACCTTGATTTCTTTTTCCATGCTGGTGTTAGCTGCGTTCGTTGAGTTTCTTCCAAAACTATTGGCTTTTGTTGCTTTTATCTTGTTGCATGAGATTTCTCCTTTGCAAGATGTGATAGGTCGTCAATGGTGGGCCTGGATGCTGTTATTTTTCTTAGATGATTTTAGTTATTATTGGTTTCACCGACTGAATCACGAAGTGCGTTTATTTTGGGCTGGACATGTGGCGCATCATTCTTCGGAATACATGAATTTTGGAACTGCCTTGCGTCAAGGCGTTGGCGAGCGTTTGCATAAGTTTCTATTTTGGCTGTGGTTGCCGCTATTGGGTTTTGATGCGTTGATGATTTTGACGATGATTGGACTTAACTTGTTTTATCAGTTTTGGGTGCATACCGAATTGGTGGATAAAATGCCGAAATGGTTTGAAGCAATTTTCAATACGCCTTCGCACCATCGAGTGCATCACGCTTCTAATATTCGATACTTGGATCGTAATCACGCTGGTGTTTTGATTATTTGGGATAAGTGGTTTGGTACTTTTGCAGCAGAAACAGACATCGAAAAACCTGTTTATGGTTTGACTGTAAATATCAATTCTTATAATCCTGCTTATGTGGCTACACATGAATATATTTCTATTTGGCACGATGTCCGACGTGCAAAAAAATGGTCTGACCGCTTGAAATATATTTTCTATGCACCAGGTTGGAGTCATGATGGTGAAGATAGACGAGCTAAGGTGTTGAGGAAAAATCTGTGATTTTGTCGTTGATTTTGTGTCCTTTTTCTAAACGTAATCTTACAAAAAAATTAGAATCAAAAATCCCATACCTTTTCTAGGTATGGGATTTTTTGTTGAGTATCATCACAAAATCCTATTTATTCCCGACGACTAGTTTACGTTTAAAAATCAATAATTCTGTATCAATTGTAAACCAATACACACCGTTCGCCAACCTACTAATATCAATCAAGACTTCATTAGTACCATTGTATTCAATCGGAGCGATAACTTGCCTACCGTATAAGTCAATTCCGTTAATCGTGTACCAAGTCAAGTATTGCGGAATACGAAGCGTCACCGACTGACTTGCAGGATTTGGATAGAAGAAAAAGCCACCTTCTACACCAAAAGCAAACTCATTGGAAACAGGCGTAACGCCACAAATATTAAACGACTCCACCGAATAAATCCCAGGATTCATCGGTTGTATAGCAAAACCAGTTTCATTATCAAGCAATTCTCCGTTAAAATACCATTGCGAAAGTGTTTCATTACTAGAGAAAAGCGTGTCATTCAAGAATATAACTTGTGGTCGCTGCAATGGATTTTCGATGGTAACATTTGTAAAAACGGTATCGCCTACGCCACAGAAATTTGAGGCATAAACGCCAACTTCATAAATGCCTGCACTTTGCCAAGTGACAATGCTACTATTATTCAACGGCGAAACTATTCCACCATCATTGACAGTCCAAGTATAATCAAAATCGGAATTGCCGTCAACCGTGTAAACGACATCAGAATTGCGACAAACCAAGGTATCACCGCTGATTGTTCCAACCACATTTGGCGAATTATCTTCCACCAAAATATCAAACGTTTTGGCTGGAGCTATTCCACATTGATTGCTTACTGACAAGCTCAATATTGTATTTCCAATCGTGTTAAAATCAACCGTTGCTTGATTGCCATTTGCAATAACAGCATTTCCATTATCAATCGTCCAATTATAAACCCAATTGGTTCCGCCAGTTGCCACGGAATAACTATCTGTTCCTCCATTACAAACTTGTGCTGCACCAGAAATATCTGTCGTTAATATAGGCGAAATCTGAACAGTCACTGTTTTAGTAATTGGCGTTCCTAATGTGCCACAAATGTCTTGTGGCGTCACGATAATCGTGTGCGTTCCTTCGTCTGTCCAGATAATCGTTGCCGTATTTCCGTTTGCGGTAATTACACCGCCACTTCCTAAAGACCAATTATAAATAATCCCAGGTTCCAAAACAACCGAATACGCTTCTGCAACCGTACAAACTGTATCTGCACCTTGAATCGGCGACGGTTGTGTTGGTACGTTACGCACCGTAATTTGTTGGGTAATCGTATTTCCGTTGCCACATTCATTTGATGGAACAGCTGTAATCGTATGTATTCCCGATGTAATCCAATTGATATTGGCAACATTTCCTAATGCGGAGATTCCGCCACCGCCAGAGATAGTCCAAGTATAATTGACACCAGAAATTTGTGGTAAACTATAAGCCGAAATTCCTGCACAAACGACTGAATCTCCGATTATACTTTGCGTAATATTCGGAACGGTTTTGACTACAATATTGGTGGTAGCCGTCGTTCCATTTCCACAGAAATTATTCGGTGTAACGGTTAAAGTTTGGTTACCTAAAGTTGTCCAGTTAATATCACTTCCATTAACTGTTCCGCCAGTTGTATTCCAAATGTAACTCGTTGCGTTGCTTGTCGCAATGTACGTTTCTGTATTGTTTTGGCAAACGTCTAAATCACCAGAAATAGTTGGTTGATTTGGTACATCTAAAACGGTTATATTTTTCGCTGTTGGATTAGAAGTTCCACAAATATTGGTTGCGGAAACACTAATCGTTTGGTTACCGATTGTGTTCCAATTAATACTTGCATTATTAATATTTGGCGTAATAATTCCGCTATTATTAGTTACATTCCAAGTATAATTTACGCCAGTTTGAACGATTGTCGAAAAGGTATTTGACGTATTTAAACAAGTACTGTCAATTCCCGAAATTGCCGTTGGCGAAGTCGGAATAGTATTGACTATAACTTGTTTGGTAATCGTATTTCCATTGCCACAATCATTTGATGGAATTGCGGTAATCGTGTAAGTTCCAGCAGTTATCCAATTAATATTTGCTGCATTATTTAATGCTGTAATTGAACCGCCACCGCTCAAACTCCAAGTGTAATTTACGCCAGTAATTTGCGGTAAGGCATAAGCCGAGATTCCTAAACAAACGGCTGCGTTTCCAGTCATACTCTGCGTAATATTCGGAACGGTTTTGACCGTAACATTGGCAGAAGCCAAAGTTCCATTTCCACAAAAATTATTTGGTGTAACGGTTAAAGTTTGATTGCCTAAAGTTGTCCAATTAATATCGTTTCCGTTGATTGTTCCACCAGTTGTATTCCAAATATAATTTGTTGCGTTGCTTGTCGCAATATACGTTTCGGTACTGTTTTGGCAGACGTCTAAATCACCAGAAATAGTTGGTTGATTTGGTATATTTAAAACGGTTATAGTTTTGGTTGTTGGATTCGACGTACCACA
>CAZMEH010000238.1:0-2763 GCA_964564885.1 uncultured Saprospiraceae bacterium
AAGCAAAACGACCATTTACCATTTTATACCAATTAAAACCAAATTAAGATGAATATCAGTACTATTGACTTATCAATATTGATAGGTTACTTCATATTAGTATTCGGAATCGGCATCTATGTCGCCCGACAAACCAAAACAGGTGAAGACTTATTCCTCGGAGGTCGCTCCTTCACTTGGGGCGTTATTGGACTTTCGCTCTTTGCTTCCAACATTTCAAGTTCCACCATCATCGGGTTATCTGGCGCAGCTTATACCACAGGAATCGTTAATTCGGTCTACGAATGGATGTCTGGTGTACCGCTGATTATTGCTGCGGTTATCTTTGTTCCGCTTTATTTAAAGGCTCGAATAACGACTATTCCAGAGTTTTTGGAATATCGATTTGATGTTCGTTCCCGAGTCTTTTTCTCCGCTGTAACGATTATTATGTCCGTTATTGTTGAGTTAGCTGGTGGTTTATATGCTGGCGCAATGGTGCTAAGTATATTTTTTCCAAGTTTGGCGTTGTGGCAAATTACAGTCATCGTTGCCGTCGTTGCAGCCGTTTACACCGCTTTTGGCGGATTGAAAGCCGTTGTTTATACCGATGCGATTCAAGCTGTTATATTGATAGTAGGTTGTAGTATTATGACTTTAATCCTTTTCAAGGAATTTGATTACACTTGGGCAAACGTGCTAACCGCAGCGACCGAAGCAGGAAAAGACGCTAATCACTTCTCGATTGTTCGCCCAATTGATGATAAAGCCTTGCCTTGGCCTGGTTTGCTGATTGGCGTTCCGTTCTTAGGGTTTTGGTATTGGACAACGAATCAATTTATTGTGCAACGTGTTTTAGGTAGTAAAAACATTACTCATGCACGTTGGGGCGTGCTGCTTGCAGGTTTCTTAAAAATCATTCCATTGTTCTTAATGGTGATTCCTGGCGCAATGGCAATTAGTTTATATCCAGATATTGAAAATGGCGATGCGGTATTTCCTATATTAATGCAAGAGGTTTTGCCTGTTGGATTGTTTGGATTAGTCTTAGCTGGTTTGATTTCGGCGGTAATGTCAAGTGTGGATTCTATTTTAAATTCTGCTTCGACGCTAATCGTTGTGGATTTTATAGAGCCTCGCATGGAAAATATGGATGATAAAACGAAAATGAATTATGGTAGAATATTAACTTTCGTTTTAATGTTTATTGCTGCTTTTCTGGCACCGCAAATTCAGCATTTCCAAAGTCTTTGGGATTATTTACAACAAATGTTTTCCATTGTCGTGCCGCCTGTTGTCGTTATTTTCTTAGTTGGCGTATTCTACAAACGAGGAAATGGACACGGTTCTTTTGCCGCATTGATTGGAGGAACACTTCTTGGTATATTACTTTTTGTACTCAGTGTCAAAGGTTTATGGGATTTACATTATACTATGAATGTAGGTATTTGTATTCTCTTTAGTACGGTTTTGTTTGTTGGAGTAAGTTTAGCAACACCTCCGCCATCTGAACAACAAATTGCACAATTCACTTATCGAAAGGATTTGCTTAGCGAAGGAATGGAAGGACAACCTTGGTATCTGGATTACCGTTTTCATTCGGCATTGCTTGTCTTTATCATGGGTTATATATTATACTTATTCTGGTAAATTCTCGTTTTATTCATATTCCAACCCTGAAAGGGTTGAAATATGAATAGCCATCCCGAGTGCTCGGGATGAACCCGTGGTAAGAATTAGAACATCTTTTCGAACTCTGAAAGAGTTCTACACTAAACCAACAAATCATAAGTGTAGAACTCTTTCAGGGTTCGTTAATTCTTACTTTTTGACCAGCGGTTCACACCCGTGACTACTCATATTCAACCCTTTCAGGGTTGTAAAAAACAACAGTCGTCATCTATATGAGTACGGTATATTTTTGAAATCTATACCATTTAATCTTTTCACTTTCCCACCTTATGGAAACAAATATCAGAACACTTCTACAAATTATCATAACTGTCATTTTCCTGTTTTTTAGTTATTTACTATTACAACTAAGCTTACCTTATACGTCATTCGATAATAAAATAGCTTTTCTTGCCACAAAACAAGATGTGATTCATATCGATGCTTGGCGACTATCCTTTTATCTTCATGTGTTCAGTAGTGTTTTTGTTTTAATAACAGGATTCTTTCAATTCTTTAAAGCTTCATTCCAACGAAATTTAAAATTCCATCGCTTTTTAGGCAAACTATATATTGTATTAATATTATTCGTCAGTGGTCCATCTGGTCTTTTAATGGCTTTTTACGCAAATGGTGGAATTTGGACGAAACTAGGTTTTGTTCTTTTAGGAATTGGCTGGTTAGTTTTCACCGCTTTGGCTTATTATCACATCAGACAAAGGAATATTGAAGCGCACCGCAATTTTATGATAAGAAGTTATGCTTTTACGCTTTCCGCAATGACCCTTCGAGGCTGGATGTATGTTTTTAGTTGGTTTTATCTGGATTACTATATTAGTTACTTGATTGTAGCTTGGTTGAGTTGGAGTTTAAATCTTGCAATTGCTGAATTTATCATCCTTTATCAGAATAGAAGGAGAAATAAAGCGTAAAATCACTAATACATATCAAAATATTCCATTTGTTTTAAAAAAATGTCAAATTACATCCAAGCATGTATATTGTTTTTATATTTTTAATGCGCTAAAAACAAAATATAATTCTTTATAATTAAATAAATCAATACAAAATTCTAAGTTTCCTTTATTTTTAAGAATACCTAAATTATAGGCT
>CAZMEH010000239.1:0-2105 GCA_964564885.1 uncultured Saprospiraceae bacterium
CACCTTATTTATATTTCTTCACTAAGAAGTTGGTTTTATTTTTTTAATGGAAGAAAAGCAACTTTTATCATTATTAAAATGGTTTTTGGAATAATTTAGTGAGAAATTAAAACTTCTATCATAAATGCACGCTGAGTGCAAACAAATCACCAATCACCAATCACTTAAAGGCTCGAAGAGCCGTTAAAATAAAAAATTAGGGATGTCTTTAGAAACGCAAATTATCATTTCTGTCGTATTAATCGTAATAGGGCATATTGGATTGTATAAAATGTTTGAAAAAGCAGGAGAAGCAGGCTGGAAAGCCTTTGTTCCTGTGTTGAATAAATTGGTTTGGCTTGATTTGATTGGTCGTCCTCGTTGGAGATTTGTCTTATTGCTAGTGCCGATTGTCAATATTTTTGTTTTCTCTGCTATGATTATTGAAATGGTTAAATCATTCGATAAACATGGTTTTTTTGACCATGTACTAGCCGTAGTATTTGCACCATTATATTTCTGTTACTTAGGATTTATAGAAAAAGAAAAATATGTAGGAAAAGGTTTCTTAATTGAAAAAGAAAACCCTAGACCGAAAAAACCATCCAGAGAATGGGCGGAAGCTATCATTTTTGCTGTTTTTGCGGCCACCTTTATTCGTATGTTTTTGATTGAAGCATACACGATTCCAACACCTTCGATGGAAGGTTCTTTATTGGTTGGTGATTTTCTGTTTGTAAGTAAAATAAACTATGGTTCTCGTGCGCCAGTTACGCCACTTCAATTACCATTGATACATAATGTTGTTCCTAAAACAGATATGGAATCCTATTCTAAAGCGATTCAATGGCCTTATTATCGTTTGCCAGGATTAGAAAAAATTGAACGTTACGACCCAGTTGTCTTCAACTTCCCAGAAGGTGATACGGTTGCGATAGGAAAAGGAGCGTTTTCCTTCTATAAGGAAAATAACTATACGAACTATTATTCTATTCGTCATAATAGACCATTAGAAGTAGAAAATACGATGTATTTTGATAAAAAAGTTCGCCCGATTGATAAGCGTGATAACTACATCAAACGTTGTGTGGCATTGGCAGGTGAAACTTTGGAAATCAAGGACAGAGAGATTTATATCAATGGAAAGAAAACCGAAAAACCAACTCATGCTCAGTTTGAGTATAATGTAACGGTTCAAGGTGCATTGAATAAGAAAAAGCTAACGGACTGGGGCATTGAAATGACTAGTTACGGTAGAGTAGAAGGAAATGTTAATCATATGCATCTAAATGATGAGCAGATGAACAAGATTAAAGGCATGGATAATGTTGTTAATATTGAATTGACGCCGCTTGATCCTTCTTCTCGTATTTTTCCAAATGATAAGAAAAATTTCAATTGGACATTAAATAATTTTGGTCCATTAACTTTGCCAAAAGCAGGTGAAACGGTTAACTTGACTTTACAAAATATTGCTTTGTACGAACGGATTATCAACGTTTATGAAAACAATTATTTTGAAAAGAAAGGTGGGAAAATCTATATCAACGGAGAGGAAGCTGCAACTTATACGTTCAAGCAAGATTACTACTTCATGATGGGTGATAATCGCCACAACTCAGAAGATTCAAGGGTTTGGGGCTTTGTACCAGGTGACCATATCGTAGGAAAACCATTATTTATTTGGTTCTCTCGTGGTGATAACGGTATTCGCTGGAACAGGTTATTCAAGTCTGCTGTTTCTAAATAAAAATTGTTACAAGGTAAAGGTCGGACGCTTTCCAGGCGTCCGACCCTTTTAATCTCGTTAATAATGACTATTTCACTTCAACAAGTTATTCCTCATCCGATTAAGGAAAATTACCAAGCAGCTTCCGATGTTTGGTTAAAAGATGTTCAATTTCACAAAGGTCAAAAATATCTTATCACTGCGCCATCAGGCAAAGGGAAATCTACGTTTATTCATGCTATTTATGGTTTGAGAAAGGATTTTGATGGAACTATTCAACTAAATGGAAAACAAACGAATGCTTTAAAACTGAATGATTGGGCGACTTTGCGTCAAGCAAACTTGTCTATTGTTTTTCAAAACTGGAGATTGTTTCCACAATTGACAGGCTTAGAAA
>CAZMEH010000240.1:0-2504 GCA_964564885.1 uncultured Saprospiraceae bacterium
ATTTGTGGGTTATTTAAAATGATTTTACTTTGGTTGCAATAATTAAAAATGCTAAGCTAGCGATATTGAACAACAAGATACTTACTAGTATTTTCAAGATAGGCAATAAAAAAACCGCTTACTTCAATGGTAAGCGGCTTAAAACAAAACGAAAATCCGAAACTTTATTATGGTATTATCGATTTTAAATAAATAAAGATTTATCTAAAATCGATACTACTTTAATTACTTTTCTTTAAGGTAACAACAATATCCTGTTGCTTACCACTACGATTGATATTCAAAGTTACTTTATCACCTGGGCGACCACGACCAACTAATTCTTGTAATTGTGGCGTGTTTTTAATGTTTCTATCGTCAACACCAATGATAATATCATCAGAAAGTAAACCTGCTTCTTTAGCAGCACCATCAGCCATTACTTCAATAATGTGCACACCTTCTGTAATATTAATACCTAAATCATCAGCAATTTCGTTATCCAAATCTTGAATACTAACGCCAATCAAACCACGTTGAACTTCACCATACTTGATAAGATCTTCAACGATTTTTTGCATCATGTTTACAGGAATTGCAAATGAATAACCAGCAAATGAACCAGTTTGTGAAGCGATTGCAGTGTTAATTCCTAATAAATTACCATTAACATCAACTAATGCGCCACCGCTATTTCCTGGGTTAACAGCCGCATCCGTTTGAATAAACGACTCAATTTTATACGCATCTTCAATGATATTGATATTACGACCTTTTGCACTAATGATACCTGCTGTAACGGTAGAAGTCAAATTAAAAGGATTACCAACGGCTAAAACCCATTCACCCACTCTTGCTTTATCTGAGTCACCAATACTGATAGCTGGTAAATCATTGTCTTCTATTTTGATAACCGCCAAATCAGTAGATTTGTCAACACCAATCAATTTTGCTTTGAATTTTCTATTATCATAAAGTGTAACTTCTAGTTCATCCGCACCATCTACGACGTGATTATTGGTTACGATATAACCATTATTTTGTAAAATAACACCAGAACCAGTTCCGCCTTGTGGCGCACCATCTCCAAAAAGTGGGCCATCTCCAAAGAAATCTCTAAAAATGTCTACTTCTCTTTGCTCTCTATTATCAGTTGCTTTTGCTGTTTGCATCGCACTGATATGCACAACAGATTGCATCGCATTTTCTGCTGCGGTAGTGAAACTTTCAGGAACAGATTTACTTTGATTGATTCTTGTGCTGTTTGATACAAATTCTGTATTAAACGCTGTATCTTCTCCTAATTCTGTGGCTGAGCCAATAAATTGTAGTCCGCCTAAAACGACTAAACCACCAAATACACCTGCGAGGACAAATCCTCCTAATTGTTTCATATTCAAATTTTCTCTTTTTTAAGTTAGTCAAAATAACAATTCGTTACATAGTACCTTATAAACGCCATTACTCAAAATAGTGTTACTGATTTAACGTCGTTTAACATATGTTTAACAACGATTTATTAATACTGCAATATTATGTATTACTTAGATTGACAATTTACTGATTGCAACTATTTGACCACGAAACATTTACAACCTGATTGTAGTAGGCAAGTCTAAAACCGTCAATGTCTTTACTTTGAATTTTACGATTTGATAATGGTGGTTTAACAAATAATTTTTTTGAATCTATTAGCATTAAATCAAAAAAACTGTTACTTTTGAAACATATTGTATTAAACAAATAGTTTTTAGTTTAAATATTTTTTGAATGAAATACCAAGATTGGATAACAAAAGGTAAGCATTATGCAGGTAAAAACTTGTATTTGGCTAAGAGATGGTATGAAAACAGGTGGATAAAAGGTGCGGTTATAATTTTGGTTTTAATAACTATATATTTTAAAAATGTAAACTTATCTATCAATTTAATAAATCCTGTTCACATTGAAGAAACAGCCAAAAATGAAGTAAAAGAACAGACCGTAAACTTAGAAAATAAGGAGAACACCAAAGGGATTGAAAAGGTAAAGACAGCAAAACCGCTAAGGAAATTAGCAAGTAGCCTTTTTAATATGGATAGTATTCCAATACATTTGAACAAATATAGAACGTCTAAAAAAGATACTACTTTAGCAAATACCTTTTCTAACCTTGGTTTTTTATTAAATCCAGGATTAGCAAAACGACTCAAAATTGATGCTAAAGTTGTTGCACTTAAAAATAAGAAATGCTTGAATTATATTAAGAAATATGCACCTATTGCCCAAGAAGAAATGAAAGGATTTGGCATTCCTGCTAGTATTACCTTGGCTCAAGGATTATTGGAAAGTAATGTAGGTGATAGCAAATTAGCTCGCAGGAATAATAATCATTTTGGTATTAAATGCTTTTCTACCAACTGCAAAAAAGGGCATTGTTCAAATTATACAGATGATTCGCATAAAGATTTCTTTAGAGTTTACTCAAGTGCGCAGGAAAGTTATAGAGAACATAGCAAGTTTTTACAAAAACCTCGTTACAAGCA
>CAZMEH010000241.1:0-2336 GCA_964564885.1 uncultured Saprospiraceae bacterium
TTCATCAGTGGAAAATGTGTTATCGTCAAAATCCCATTCATATTTTGTAGCATCAATGGAAGTATTATGAAACTGGACAACACCTTTGAAACGTCCGTCAATCATGGTATCTTCCCAATAGAAATTAGCCGCTGGAGTAGGATGAACGGTAATTAAATCGGTTAATGATAGTGTGTCAAAACAAGTATTATCTGCACCAACGATTAAAGAAATATCATAAGTTCCACGATTGAAAATAGCTAAAGGACTATGTAAAGTGGAAATCTCGCCATTGCCCAAATCCCAGTAAAATGAATTAGAGTTGGTAGAACTATTTGTAAATTGAACTAAAGATGGCTCACATTGGTCATCTTGCTGAAATGCAAAATTGGCTGTTGGTATATCAAACAATTTAAAGGTTTGTTGCGAACTATCTAAGCAGCCAAAAGAAGAAACAGCGGTCAAGTTTGGCGTATATATTCCAGAAAAGTTATAAAAAACAGTTGGATTATTTGTTGTCAAAATTTGTCCATTTCCTAAAGTCCATTCGTAACCAACTGCGCCTTGCGAAAGATTGGTAAACGAAACAGCCGTAGGAACAAGGCAAGAATCTAATATTTCAAAAGAAAATGCACTTGTTGGAATTGGATGCACAAATATATTTTGACTAAACGTATCACTAATACAGCCGTTCGCATCTGTTACAACATAAGTAATATCATAACTGCCAGAATCAGCATAAGTGTGCGTTAATGGAACCGTTCCAAAAGTATTTCCATCGCCTAAATTACCTGTGATTCCTGCGATATTTCCTGTTGAATTATCATCAACGGTAATCGGTTCACCAAGGCAAACCGTTAAATCACTGACTGATAAACCAGCCATTGGTTTTGGTAAAATGGTTACGTTTTGCGTCACTGAACCTGGACATTGAGAACTATTTGAAAATACAGTTAATGTCACGGAATATGTGCCACTATTACTATATAAATGCTCGACGGGCGAAGTTGTTGAAGTATTTCCATCACCAAAATCCCAAACTTGACCAGTTGTGTTTTGAGAAGTATTAGTAAACAGAACAGGTAAATCTTCACAAATATCATTATCACTTGTAAAACTAGCCAGAGGCGCAGGTAATACATTTATCCAAAGAAAAGTACTGTCGTAACCACATCCGTTTGTAACATATTGCACAACCTTGAATAGTCCTGTTTGTTGAAATGTGTAAGTTGTGTCGCCTGTTGTGCCTGTTCCACCATCACCAAAATCGTAAACAATTGTCGTTCCAGGCGTTGAATAATCTGTAAAATCTAAGGTTAAAGGTTGGCAACCAACTGTTGTATCTACGTTGAAAAAGGATTCTACGGTAACAGGGTTGACTGTTATCGTAGTCGAAGCAGTATCAAAACCACATTCATTTTCGGCTATTACAATTACAGTATAAACGGTTGGCATTGTGTCTGTATAGAAAATATGAGAAAAGGTATTGGTACTATAAAGTGTATCAAAACCATTTCCAAAATCCCAATAAAAAACATCTGGTTCGCCGAGTGTATTATTCCAAAAGTCAACCGTCAAAGGTGTACAGCCAGAGAAAACATCAGGCGTAAAAGCAATTTGAGGTGATGGAAAAGCAATAACAGAATCCGAATAAGTGGTTTGTCCACAGAGATTTGAGGTTGTTAATGTTATATAATAAGTCGTATCACTTGTTCCTTGATTGTAAACTTGAGTTGGTGGATTAGCTTGATTAAACGTATTTCCATTACCCAAATCCCAAGTATAAACAATAAAATCGCCTGTACTTGAATCTGTGAAATTAACAGGCAAAGGTGCACAACCTTCTGTAGTATCTTTTACAAAATAAGCCGTTGGCGGTTTACTAACGTAGATTTGTTTGGAAATAGAGTCTATACAACCATGCACGGAAGTCGCAATTAATTGGATTGTATAAAATCCAGTTGTAGTATAAGTATGTGTTGGGTTAGCTACGGTGTCGCTATTTCCATCGCCAAAATTCCATTGCCATGTTACCGTGTTTGCTGATAAATCATTGATGCTAAAAGGAATATTAATACATAAAGTATCCAAAGAAGTAAAACTCGGCTGCGCCAATGGATGAATAGTAACATTTTTAAATCTTGTCGTATCGCAACCTGTCACAGGGTCAGTATAAAGGTAACTAATGGTATAAGTGTTCGGAGAAACAGTCGTCGGACTATAAATGCCGATAGTGTCAACGATACCTAAACCAGACCAAAAACCGCTAGTTGGCGAAAATCCTGTAATGGCAAAATCAGCATCCGTATCACAGGCTTCTTGGTTTGCGCCAGCATCTACAAACCATAAATCACGAA
>CAZMEH010000242.1:0-4469 GCA_964564885.1 uncultured Saprospiraceae bacterium
CTAAATAAATCGAGCAATTTTTAGGGTTCTTTGAAAATTATTGTGGAAGTTTAAAGAAACAGCAAACAGCACACGGTTAACGGCGCACGGCAAGGCGTTTTACTATTAATTTTCTTTGAAAATTACTTTTCCACAATAATTTTCAAAGAACCGATCATATTTCAAGATGACATCATCATTAGTACATTGTATGAATATTAAAGCTATTGCAAAAATTAAAATCGTTAATTATTTTAATAGTTTTCTGAAAGTGATTAAAATATGCTTTTAGTTAATTATATCAATAACGATGAAAAGGTCTATTTTGCGGTCTATCTAATAATGACCATTTTACCAAAACCATTATGAAAATAAGGCGATGCTTTGGTGTAATGATTATCCAATTCTTCTCCATTAATCATTGCTGAAACACGATAGAGGTAAACACCGTTTGCCAGTTTATCACCAAATTGATCCGTTCCATCCCAGCGATATTCTGTTCTATTATGTCCAATTCGTAATGGTCCAAGTTCTTCTTTTCTGATTTCTTTAATCAATCGACCCGAAACGGTATAAATCGAAATACGAACATCATCAGGCACTTGTGTTCCTGTCAATGTGAACACAAATTGAGTAGAGGTAGTAAATGGATTTGGGTAATTTAACACATAAGAAATAGCTGATGCCGTAATGACTTCAAAACTGATTTTATAATCAATATTTCCAGAAGCATTACCGATTCTGTCTTGTGCTTGAACAATCAATTGATAAATACCATCTTCTATAAAAGTTGGTTTAAACTCAATCTTTGCCATATTTTTTTCTGCTACATTATTTTCATCCGCAGGATAGAAAATCATGGTTTGTCCATCAATGAATTGGCGAATTTGATTTCCTTCTTGGTCAACTAACCAGACTTTGAAAGCAGAAGTATCGCTCAGTGCTAAATATTTATTTTCATCTTTAAGTTGCATCAATATTTGCGGATTGGTCGAAACAATATCGCCATCTAAAATATGAGTACCATCAAACGTTACATCTAGCAATGGATGACGATTATCTGATTTAACATAAAAATTCTTAATCGCTATATTATTGAAAATAAACTGCTCTAACTGATCTTCATTGGGATTGAGTTGAATAGTTACAGAGCTTTTTGCTTGCATATTTCGGGTATCAATGTTGACCGAAGCAATGGCTGTATCTCCAACAATCAAGGGTTTTACTCTTTGAGAATCTACAATACTTATATTTTTAGAATCTTTGATTGTGTATCTTATCAGCAAACTGTCCGCATTTTCTGGGCTAATATTTTCAACAGCAATTTCAAAATTCAACATTTCTCCTTGCTCCAGTGTGTCGTTATAGAATTCGTAATGCTGATTTGATGCTAATACAAATTCTGGAACACCTTGATACATAATTCGCCAAGTGTCAAGATTAGCAGAGGTTTTGAACGTTGAATCTAATGAATTGAACCTTAGTTTCAGATAAGGATAAGTATTGGCATCAATATAGTTGATGGTAGTATCTAAAGCCTGTAAACCTTCATAAAGCACCGTTTCAATATCATTATTATTAATACCAATAATATCCATTGAATAATAATCTTCCGTAGGATTACTTGGAGAAGAAGCACGCCAATGTAATGAATTCCAATCCTTAGCAGGACCAACCTTAGGAGATTCTACATAGCCATTGTCCCAAGAGCCAGGTAAAGGAAATGTACCTGCTATTACATCAGTAATCGTATCCGCAATTTCTTCAGCTAATGGAAAAACATCTTTTTGATAAAAGAAAACATAAGGAACAGCGACTGAATCGGGTACTTCCGTTGCGCCTTGAATTTCGAGTTGTTGAGAAATACTTGTTCCTAAGTTGGCAAAATCTGTTGCCCAAAGTTCAGGCTCATAACTAGAAGAATAGTCACGTTGCAAAGTCATAAATAATACATAATTGTTAGATGGAACACTATCTCGCAAGAAGTTAATGACTTTTTCTCGTTCTGCTTCATTATCAGTATAGAACCAAAAGGCATTCAAATTTAAACTAGCATGCTCATTGAATCCGCCATATCGACCACCAGGTGGATTTACCCAAGGTATAATATTAACGGAGTCAAATACCGCAATCATTAAATCTCCATATCTATTAAAACCTGTACGATCTATTTCAAAATATTCATTATTAATATCATATCGTGTTCGACTTAAATTATTGATATTTACAAGGTTTTTATAAATCACATCTTTATAATCATCAATAAAGTCCATTTGACGATTATCATTTAATCGCATATTAAAATAACGGCTATCCTTGAATTGATGATAATGTGATTGGCCCCAACCCGTTCCAGCTAATCCACCGATATATTGAAATGAATTGCCATCCCAATTGTAACCAATATTTGAAATACTATCTACACTAACTCTCCAATAATAAACAGTGCTATCTTGATAGTTAATATTTGGTTGCCAACGCACAACTCCACCTGATGCCGTAACAATTTGACTTTGTTTCAACTGACTATTGAAGCTAGCCGTCGTATCTATTTGAAAAATATAATTCTGTGCACTTGCAAAAGCATTGGAAGAAGCTGCCTTCAAAACAATATTTGTATTCCCTAAAATACTTTTATCAAATGGATAAATACCTCTTATATTATTAGAAGAAAAATATAATTCAATACCTGTATTCCCTATATTATCTACTAAACTATTATTTAATTCAGCATCTGGTAATGGTAATTCATCAATCCTATCATTTACATCAACATTGATATAAATCTTATTTAAACCAACACTTTCTTCTCCCAGAGTTGGTAAGTTATAATTTAACGTAGAAACAAAACTCGGTGTTAAAATAGTATCTGATAATATTTCAACTACATTTCCAGTAGGTAATTCTTGAAGGATTTTAACAATAAAAGAAGTGTCTGTAATATGCTTTCCTATATTATATAAGTTAAACTGAACATTAAAATTATCCGCTTGAATATCAATTGTGTTTGGAGTAAAATTAACACTACTTGCATCTACCAGATAGTCTGGACCAGGATGAGTATTTAAAACAATAGCTGGATCTCCATGCAAAGTCATTAACCTTGCAACAGAACCTATAAAACCATCGGCATTCTTAATGGTGTTTTTGATGACATCGCCAAGTCCAAGCCCATAGGAATTATCGCCTAATTCGTCGTAAAAGGATTCACCATAGTTTTTTAACGCTGAAATTGTAGCTAAACTATTAGCAGACATAAAAGCAATTGCGCCTTTATCTTCTGTCAAAACAAACTCTTCACTAATACCAAAACCTGTAGAATGAATACGACCAGAATAACAGCCAAAAGAAACAATTAGTGGGTACTTTCCTTCATTTTCATAAAAGCTAGGACTATCCAAGCTAACATCAAAACCTCCAGAATAAGAATGACCAAAAAAGGTAAGCATTGAAACACCATCATTAATCAACTCTGTGATTCTATCCGATTGAGAAATCTGAATAGGATCACTACTTGTTTTATAAAACGAAGTAACTAAACCGCCATATTGATTATTTTCAATGATATTTTCAAAACTATTCAAATGCCCTGCTATTTGCGACTGAATAGTTGGATCTCCTCCTCCTAAATGTATAATTCGCTTCATCCATGCTTTATCCTCAATGGTTTGAGGTAGGTTTCGATTCATATCAAAACCTTGTACTTTTTCAAGATAAAGTCTAACATGATCAGCAGAACGAGCGGCTAAACGACCAACAGGTATTTCAGGATAATCTTTTTCAAACGTTCCAAACATCTTAATATCCGAACCAACAAAACCAAATGTTGGCACAAAATAATTGACACCTTTTTGGGCAGCTAAAGCACTTTCTGTTCTTACGTAACGATGTTCTACCGCTTTACCGATTATAAATGCATATTTAGGACTTGTCCAGTTTTTAACAATATAACTAGAGAAATTTCTAACTGAAATAGGGTTTCGTTTTACACCATAAGCAAACTGCTCATACAAATCTTCTACATTTACAATTAAAGTATTATAATCACCGCCATCAGCTGATGAACGATAATTGGCATATTCTTGAACCCAGTTTGTTCCATTTACAGATTGATTCAACAGCTCGCTGGTCAATATCAAATAATCCGCATCTAACTGTGAAAAATCAATAAAGTTGGCTGTAGTTAAACTGCTAATATTCTGAACTGCTCCAGTCGGAGTGTATAAAATCAGTCGACGTTTTTGCCCTGACGGCGGTAAAACTACTTTAACTTTTCCTGCACTTGCGTCATAAGTTGTAATAATAGCGATGTTGTTGGTTAAATCTAACAGTATCGGGTTAGCATTATTTGAATTAAAATTATCTATTTCAAGGTATTTGCTATTTGTACTTGCATCAATATAAAATTCAAAATAATCTGTATTGTCAAAATTAAAAACTCGTGGGTGAGTTAATTTTATATAAGCTACACTACTTTTATCCTTATTACC
>CAZMEH010000243.1:0-1563 GCA_964564885.1 uncultured Saprospiraceae bacterium
TTTACGATTGACGCCTGCCTGTCGTGCCTTGGCAGGCAGGGTTAACGGTTAACGGCAGAGCCGTTAAGTTCTATTTAAAATCATAGCTAGCCATCGCTTCTTTGAGGTGGCAGCAAAATTTAATTTGGTTTTCGACTATTGATTTATGTCCTTTCTTTTGATGAATATTAAGAGCAATTGAGCTAATAGCAGACATCGTTAATGGTCCATTTCCTTTTTTAATACCATTATTATCTTCATGGTGAAAAACGTCTTTGGTGCGATGTAAATTATTTTCAATTGCCCAATGACCTCTAATTCCTTGATGATAAAAAGCAGCATTATTTGTAACCAAATCCGAGATATAAAAACGTTCACTATGACTAATTTTTCCTTTATGTTCAACTATTTTATGAACTTGAATAATTCGATTTAAATTAGCCCATTCTTTATGTAAAATTCCAACATGAGCAGGATAAACATGAACCGCCCAAGTAATGTCTTTCCCTCGGTTTCTTTCACTATGATAAAAGTTATCTATTGGAAGATGTTCCAATTTGATAATTTGAATGGCTTTATGTAATCTAGGTTGATTTCGTTTTACTTGAGCCACATAGTGATTACCCGATTTTACTATAGTTGCAATTGTTTTTTTTGGGTATTTAAAGCGTCCATAGTGAATATTAAACCCATATTTTTAAGCTCTGACATGATTTTTCTAGCTAAAGGAGCTTCTCCTTTAGCTTTAGATTTTTTACGATAGTGTTCAATAGAATAAACTAAGCCACTTTTAAAGCAAAACAAACTCACTATCCCTTCAAAATCCTGGTATTTTGATTGACTATTAACTACGGTTGAACCTAATGTTTTTCCATCTACACTTAACCAATCAAAGTTTTTTAATGGAGCAAATTCTTGACACCAATTTTTGAAACAATTTATCAATTCATCTTGATTAATATTCATGAGTACTTCTCTAAAAGTTACATGACTAGGAACTCCATGCCGTAGTCCTAGAAAGGGAATGAAATAATCAGCATTTTCCTTTGAAAAACGACCTATACCTCGATAACCTGTATAACCTGCTAAGTAGCTAACTACTGCCATAATTAATATCTGTTCTAAATCCACTCGAAGTCCTTGTTTACGTCTAGTATCTTTGATTGTCGAAAAAAAATCTATAAATATCATTCCAAATCTTATTTGGTGCAAATGTAATATTTTTTTTGTACCAATAGAACTTAACGGCTTTGCCGTCAACCGTTCGCCGTCTGCCGATTTCTGAAACTTCCACGGTATTTTTCAAAGAACCTTACTTATTTAAACATTCTAATAATTTATGGTAAAAATAAGAAACCACCTAATTAAACAACTTTTTTAAGTAAAGGCTTGGATACTTTTTAAATAAAACACCAAAAAGGGAAGTTTTATCATCTTTTAAATAAAAACAAGTAAAATGGAGATGAAGAGAAGAAACTTAATAGAATTAATGATAAGTTTAGTTATTGGAATAGGTCTAGGATGGGCAATAGATAAGGTTCAATTGTTCCCTTATGAAAAAGACTATAGTTCAAATAATGACTT
>CAZMEH010000244.1:0-3246 GCA_964564885.1 uncultured Saprospiraceae bacterium
GTTCGTTTTTCGATTAGCGTTTCAATAGCATGTTGAATAACCGATTCTGTTTCTGGATCAATAGAAGAAGTCGCTTCATCCAAAATCAAAATATCTGGGTCAAAGACCAACGAACGAATAAATGAAATCAACTGACGTTGTCCCATAGAAAGCGTTGCACCTCGTTCCATCACCTTATAATCATAGTTATCTGGCAACTTCATAATAAATTCGTGTGCGCCAATCATCTTTGCAGACTCAATTACTTTTTCTCTGCTAATACTTTTATCTCGAAGTGTAATATTATCAAAAACAGAACCTGAGAACAAAAATACGTCTTGTAAAACAACCGCTATTCGATTACGAAGTGCGTTGAGTTCATAGTCCTTTACGTTTGTACCATCAATCTTGATTGCGCCTTTTTGCAATTTATAAAAACGATTAAGAATATTGATAATCGTAGATTTTCCAGAACCTGTACTTCCTACAATTGCTAAAGTTTCACCAGCTTTTATATCAAAAGAAACGTTTTTCAAAACCCAGTCCTCGTCCGTATATGCAAAACTAACTTCGTCAAATTCTATACTTCCGTCAAAATGAGTTGGCTTAATCGTTCCCTTATTTTCAATTTTATCCGTTCTATCCAATACATCAAATATACGCTGTGCAGCAATTAAGCCCATTTGCAGTGTATTAAACTTATCCGCTAACATTCGCATTGGACGAAACAACATATTTAAATACAATGGAAAAGCAATTAAAACACCAAGTGTTACCTCGCCGCCGATTACACCTCTTGCACCGTACCAAACCATCAAACCTAATGCCGCAGCCGATATAATTTCAATCACAGGAAAGAAAACCGCATAATATAAAATAGCATTAAGGTTTGCTTTTTTATATTTCCCATTAATATCTTTAAAACGGTTTAATTCTCGCTCCTCTGCATTAAAGATTTGAACCATTCGCATACCCGTAATTCGTTCTTGCAAAAAGGTATTCATGCTCGTAATCTGTGTTCTAACTTGCTGGTAAGAGGTTTTTACTTTTTCTTTGAAGACATAAGTCGCCACCATCAAAAACGGAAAAGTAGTCAAACACACCAGCGTTAATTTCCAATTTGTTGACAACATAATTGCCAACACGGCTATTAATGATAGAATATCAGCAATAATTGTAATCACACCTTGCGAAAAAATACTATTAATCGTTTCTATATCATTGATTGTTCTGGTAATTGCGGTACCGATTGGCGTTTTGTCAAAGTACTTTAAATTAAGACTAGAGATATGATTGAAGACTTTTACTCGTAAATCCCTAATAACTGAATGTCCTAACAAACTACTACTATACCTAAAAATATATCGCATAATAGTTTCCAAGACAAGCAAACCGATCAAGAACACCATCATCTTTTGCAAGCCATTCAAATCTAAACCTAAGACGTATCTATCAACCGTTACCTGAATTAGATAAGGTCGCAGAACGGCAATTGGAGCAAGCGCAATTCCAATAAAACCAGCCAAAGCAAATAAACCTCGATATGGTTTAGCTAATACTAAAACACGTTTGAGCAACGTAAAATCTATATTGTTTTTCTTTTCCTTTTGTTCCATATTTAATATCTTCAAATGCCGTAGTCAACATTTTCCTTGCTTTTGATTATTCCCTTTTAAAATAACAGTCATTTCCATTTAATGTTGAAACATTATTATTTGTAAAATTGCTACTTTTTGAGTTAGAAACGAAATGAATGCAATAATTAGGGCGTAGGAAATAAATAACTTAACAAAAAAACGGGATACACCCTACATTAGAGCATATCCCGTTTTCCATACTACTATACATTTTGAAAGTGAACAATCAAAAGCTAGGTATAAATTGTCCATTTATTTATTTCTGACAGCCGTAGGCGATCTCACATCCCGAGCACTCGGGAGTACTGTCATCTGACTTCTAAAATGTATAGTAGTATGCCCATTTTCATTATTGAATAGATAAAATTATTTGGAAATAACTATTCGTTTACCTTCTATTTTGTATTTTAATCCAAATGCTCCTTCTATACTTTTTAATACTTTTTTCAATTCAATATCTGTATTAAAAATATAGCTCGCTAAATCCTTATTAGCAATTTCGTCAGAAACGAATACTAATTGATAACCATAAATATCTTTAAAAACATCAGATAAGTCAGCAAGCGTTGCATTTTTAAATACAACTTGATGCGCATTTACTGTCTTAACGTCAACTTTAGTTATAACGTATTTATCACCCTTGAAAGTCAATTTATCACCTGGCAATAAATCTACTTTTGCTTTTCTAGTCATTTTTTCATCAATAACCACTTCGCTATTTGCAGGAAGCTGAATACGAACTTTTCCCTCTTTGACTGCCACACTAGAAACTGATTCTCTAGCCATCACATCAAATTGAGTTCCTAGTACTTCTACCTGAAAATGTTCTGTATTAACTGTGAAAGTTGCTTTATCTGCTGTTGTTTCAACATCAAAAAATGCTTGACCTTCTAAATTAACCTCTCGTTTTTCACTATCATCCCACTTTTCCTTGAATGTCAATGCTGTATTTGCACTTAATTGAGCCATTGACTCATCAGGCAAATTAACACTAAGTTGTTCACCAAAATCAGTGCTTTCTCCGATAGTTTTTACTCTCTTCGTCGATGTAAACCAGAAAGTAGTTGCTGTTGCAAATACTAAAACTGCTGCTGCTACTCTTCTTAACCAAACCCTGCGGCTCAATTTTTTCGGTGCGCTTATATTTTCATTAAGCATTAACCAAGCTGCGTCAATATCCGCTGTTGGCAATGATTTTTTCTCAAATTGGAAATTTTGAATAAAGTTGGCTGCTTCTTTCACCATTTCTGGTGTTTCTTCCGATTGTTTATCCCAATCGTCATTATCCACAATACCATCACTTAACACCCAGTCATTAAAACTAGTGTTTTCAATTAATTCCTCATATGTTTGTTCCGTCCGCTTCATTCCTGTAAAAAATAACTATAAAAGTCGTGTTATGAAATTATTAAAATAATAATGTGTTTGGTATTACAATAGATTAGAGTGCTCAACTGATAGTTTGTACTTTGCTTTTTTACAAATTCTTTTCCAAAAACGATTATTTTTTCAAATTTATCTACAAAATACAGTAATTACTTGTATTAATAGTAATATTTTCAGTAGAAAAATTGTATTTCGTAATAGTTACAATAAATAAAATTCATTTTTCAAATCAAGTGAACTAATC
>CAZMEH010000245.1:0-8383 GCA_964564885.1 uncultured Saprospiraceae bacterium
TCTTTGAAAATTATTGTGGAAAAGTAATTTTCAAAGAAAATTAATAGTAAAACGCCTTGCCCACGAGAAATCGTGGCAAGCTGTGCGCCGTTAACCGTTAACCGTTTGCCGTTTGCCGTTTGCCGTGTGCCGTGTGCCGTGTGCCGTGTGCCGTGTGCCGTGTGCCGTGTGCCGTTTCTTGAAACTTCCACAATAATTTTCAAAGAACCAAAAAAACTATCGTCTTTCAGTATTCACATCCAATTTAAAAATATCATGACGCTGATAATGACCGCTAACCGATAAAGACATTTTAAGATCAGTCAATTCTGCTTTTTCTGGTAAGTCAACATATAGAATCGCTTCCTGCTTAAACTGCGGTTCTAAAATATATTCTCCATCAGGACCAACGACGCAACTACCGCCACTACAAATATATTCAGTAGGATTATTTTGTAAATAATCGGGCAATTCGAGTGCTTCGGGAATATCGGAAGCTTGCATGATTTGACCAACCGCAACGACAATGCATTGACCTTCAAAAGCATAATGACGGCTCGCCAATTGATGCGCAGTATTCACGGTAGGCCAAAGCGCAATATGAATATCTTCGCCTTCGTCGTGCATCACTTGCCTAGCCAAAGGCATCCAGTGTTCCCAACAAATTAATGCGCCTATTCTTCCGTGAGGCGTATTGATTGACTTTAAACCTTGTCCGTCGCCTTGTCCGTAAATGAGTTTTTCGCTAAAGGTTGGCATCAATTTTCGGTGATGATTGATGATTTTTCCCTTTTGGTCAATGATGATAATACTATTAAAAATAGTGCCGTTACCTTTTCCTTTTTTAATGACTTCATTGATGCCAATGACCAAAGTAATTTGAAATTTAGCCGCAGTAATTTGTAATTTACCTAATTCGCCACTTGGAATTTCTAGTCCATTTTCAAAAATAGAACGCCATGCTTTCATCACAGGCGGATGTTGCCAGCGTGCGACATTCGGACAATGATCAATCCAACCAGGATAACCGCCTAGCCATGTTTCTCCAAAAACTATAATTTTTGCGCCAGCCTGAGCTGCTTCTTCGATCTGAGCGATGGTTTGCTCAATACTTTCTTGAAGATTACCATAAATGGGTCTACCTTGAACAATAGCTATTTTTGTCATGGATCAAATTATCTGGTGAAAATTATGGTAATGATTTTTATATTACGGTATATTTAGAAGTCAGCGGTCAGGTCGCCTACGGCTGTCAGATCACTTCTCTGTCAGAAGTAAACAAATAATACGATTTTACATTTAGTTTTTAAACAAGTTCAATGTCTAATTGAAAACTATATTATTCATAATAATATTCTGGAGAACTGTCAATCTCCGAGTTATCGGGACAGGCTGCAAACTTACTTCTTCCAATAGGCATTTTTAAAATCTTTTTTAATGTTTTTTAATTTGGCGTTGACTTCATTTTTTGAGCAATCTAGGACAATTGCAACCCTATAAAGTCCTTTTAATTTAGTGATATTGGCATCTTTATATCCTTTACTATAAATTTTCAGTTGTAATCTTTCCGCATTTTCCTTGCTTCCAAAAGCACCTAAAACTATTAAATGAGCTTCTTCGCTGATGGGTATTTCTTTTTTTGGTGGTTTTGGTGTTTCTATTTTAGGCTTTACAGTTTCCTTTTCTCTTGTTTCTTCTTCTGGTGGTATTATAGGAATATTTTTTTTCTTTTTAGAAGGCGTTATATCTTTATAGCCCTCTTGATCATTCAAATTCTTGTTGTAAGTACTTGCATTGGTATTCCCAATATTATTAGCTGTTATATCCGTCGGCGGCGAAACGATACTTGCCTGATAACGTTTCGTTAAAGGAATACTAGTCACTAGTAAAAGCGCAACAATAACCATCATTTGCAATAAACGGTTTTCAAAGAAAATAGTGCGATAGGTTTTCATGGGAAGCGTAGCAATTCTTTTTACTTCTTTAGTGATAACTTCATCAGTTGTTGTCGCTGTTTTTACCTCTGGTCTGGATTTTTCAAAAAGAACAGGATGAATATTTTTTAAAGTTGGTAAGCCGTAATTCTCAATCGAATAATTATTCAGTTGATTCGGTTGAAATATAACGTTACCATTTTCGTCCATGCTCAAATCACCGACACTCGGGATAGATAATCCTTTGTTCGTTAAAGTTTCCGCATATTCATCTGCAAAATCTTGTATCGTTTGGCGAGCGTCATCATATGACATGCCGTATTTGTGCGCTATAAAATTGATGAGTGCATTATTATTCGTATTAATAATGCGGTCAAAAGAATGGACTTTTTTAGCAGATGGATAGATTAAACCTTGACCTCTGTCCACAGAAAAGTCATTCTGGCGAGTTGAAATAACTCCCAAACTAGGTAATTGTACTTCATCGTAATGGTACAACAAGGATTCTAAATCGGCTAAAACATCTACTTTCATAAATTTATTCAGTATTAAACAATAGGAATATATGTCTTAATACGTGTAAAATCAACATTTTTTTAAAAAATGTTAATTGTTTTACACAAATATAAATATTTCAGATACCAAAGTAGAACTATTTTGATTAAAAAACTAAAGCTAAAATAAGTTTTAGAATAAAGGTTTTCCTATTTTTGACGTTTTAATAATGCGTTATTTACGATTGAATTATCGAACTTGTTTAAAAATCATCTAGTGTTATACTATTTCAAATGTTTATTAAATATTTTAGACACCTAGTCGACTAAAGTTGACGGTACAAAAAACGATCACTAAAATTGCCTATGAAGATATACGGAATTTGCCCACTAAGTACGATTTCTATTTATTCAAAACCAGACAAGCGGAGTGAGATTGTTTCTCAATTGCTCTTTGGTGAAACCTTTGAATTGGTAGAGGAAGAGGATAATTGGGTGAAAATTGCTTGCTCTTGGGATAAGTTCGAAGGCTGGATTGATAATAAACAGTTTGAAGAAATTGATTTTGAAAGTGTAAAAAAAATCCAAGCAGATATCGCTTATAGTTTGGAAATGAGTCAGCCGATTTTAGGGAAAAATTTCTATTTACCTATATTAATGGGAAGTACGTTACCGATGTACGACGGTATTAATTTGAAATTGTTAAAAGAACGGTTTACTTTTAGTGGTCAAACCATTCAGCCTGAGAATGTGGTGGCATCGCAGGATTTAGTCATTAAAATTGCCCGAAAATACCTTTATGCGCCATTTATGTGGGGCGGAAGGTCGCCTTTTGGGATAGATAGCGCAGGATTGACGCAGATGGTTCATAAAATGATTGGAATTAATTTGCCAAGATTAGCAAAACAGCAAGCGTTGAAAGGTGAATTAGTTGATTTTATAAATGAAGTGCAAGTCGGTGATGTTGCATTTTTTGAGAATCATCGAGGACACATTATTCATGCTGGAATAATTCTATCTGAAACAGCAGTTATTCATGCTTGGGGCAGGGTCAGGATAGATAAAATTGACCATTATGGTATTTATGATATAGATACTAAACGTTATACGCATAAATTAAGATTGGTCAAAAGAATGTTGAATCTTTAAATAGGTTAGGTATCGGATATTTCGAAGGTGTCTGATACCTATTTAAATAAAATAAACTTGAATAGTCATAACAAGAAAATAGGAATAATAGGAACAGGGAGTTTTGGTACAGCAGTCGCTAATTTGATTGCTGAAAACGCTGAGGTATTATTATATGGTCGTAATAAAACGATTGTTGATAAAATAAACACGAGCCATTTCCATAAAGATGTAACTATTCATTCTAATGTGTCGGCTATCAATGATTTGAAACAATTAACGGAAGAATGTGATTTGATTTTTCCAATAGTTCCTTCTGGAAATTTTAGAAGCTTGATGAAGGATTTAGCTCCTTTTTTGAAACCCTATCATTTGTTGATACACGGAACAAAAGGGTTAGATTGCAGAGAAATAAAGGACAGTTTAGGAACTCGAACAGAAGTTTTTACGATGAGTGAAGTCATTCAACAAGAATCTTCTGTGGTAAGAATAGGTTGTTTGTCTGGTCCAAATATTTCCCGAGAGATTTTGGAAGGACAGCCCGCAGCGACGGTCATCGCTAGTCAATACAAAGAAGTGATTGATGCTGGAAAAAAAGTATTGCGGAGCAAGCGTTTTCAGGTGTCTAGTACGTTTGATATAAGAGGCGCAGAATTAGCGGGCGCATTAAAAAATATTTTTGCGATTAGCGCAGGTATTTTAAATGGACTAAATTTAGGTTATAATCTTTTTGGATTGTTGATAACTAGAGGATTGACTGAGATGATTCATTTTGGAAAAGCTTTAGGTGCCGATTTAAAACCATTTTTGGGCGTTGCAGGAATTGGCGATTTAGTTACAACAGCTTCAAGTTCCAAAAGCCGAAACTATACAGTCGGTAAATATATAGCAGAAGGTAAGTCGATGGACGAAATATTAGCGCTAATGGATGAGGTTGCTGAAGGTGTTAATACGATACATTGGGCAAAAAAATTAGCAGATATTCACCAGTTAGCTGTACCTGTTACTAGAATGATGCACCGTGTTTTGTACGAAAACTTTGAACCAAAAACAGCAATAGAGTATTTAGTTAGAATAAATTATGATGACGATGTCGATTATCTGTAATTAAAAACGATGAACGAACGGCTTCGCCCTGTCTGTCAGTAGCAGGTTTGACGATTTAAACTATAGTAATTTTATTTTAGAAGAAAACTCTTTTTTAATTAAATATTCGTAATCCTACAGACGATTTTTTTAATAATCGTATGAACATTTACACTTTTTCACTGAAATTGATATTTTTGTTAAAGATTAGTACTGTTTTAAAAAAACTAAATATTGATTTTACTATTTAGATGGTACTTTAGGAAAATAAAAACACAACACTTTGTCAGATAGCATTGTAATCATACCAACCTACAACGAGAAGGAAAATATTAAAAATATTATTCAAGCGGTCTTTTCTTTGGAAAAATCGTTCAATGTCTTGATTGTAGATGATGGTTCACCAGACGGTACAGCAAACATCGTTAAGTCGATGCAAAAAACTTATCCTAATCGTTTGTTTATTGAAGAACGAACAGGTAAATTAGGTTTAGGAACGGCTTATATTCATGGTTTCAGGTGGTGCCTCAAAAATGGTTACGACTATATTTTTGAGATGGATGCGGACTTTTCGCATAATCCAAAGGATTTACCAAGATTATATAAAGCCTGTGCTCAGGATGGTGCGGATATGTCTGTTGGTTCTCGATATACGAAAGGCGGAAAAGTAAAAAACTGGCCTTTTGACCGTATTTTCCTTTCTTACGGCGCATCTTTGTATGTTCGTATGATAACGTTTATGAATGTAAAAGACCCAACCGCAGGTTTTGTTTGCTATACTCGCAAGGTTTTAGAAACATTGGATTTGGATAAAATTCAGTTTATTGGTTATGCTTTTCAGATTGAAATGAAATTTGCAACGCATACTTCTGGTTTTAAAATCAAAGAAGTGCCGATTACTTTTGTCGATAGGATAGAGGGTATTTCAAAAATGAGTGGCAGTATCGTAACAGAAGCTATTTTCGGTGTACTCAAAATGAAATTACAAAGTTTTACGAAGAGTTATAAAAAAGATAAATAATATTATAAATTAATACTGAAAAAGACGTTAGACATTTCTAAAATGTCTAACGTCTAGCTATTTTAAAATTCCCTTCATTTTTATTTTAATTTAATCGGAACTCATTTTCTTTTCTGTTGTTGTAAGGAAGTATTTTACAAATCTATTTATTGAAAGAAAAGAACAATGAGTTTTGATGAGTTGAAAATAACATTCAATTCTTTAAATCTTCAAAAGTACAGTATCATTATAAAACCAATCAATGGTTGATTAAAGTCATTTTAGTCATTCTACATTGAACATTTATAATTGTACATTAATAGAATGATGCCATGCGACTGATACCAGATGATGTTTATGCCAAGTTAGAGTTTGACAAAGTTTTAGAACTGCTAGAAAAAGAGTGCTTAGGTGCCTTAGGAGTAGAGCAAGTACAAGAATTAGTCGTTCATCAAGACGCTTTCACTATAGAAAGACTCTTGACAGAGGTTTTTGAATATGTAACTGCGATTGATGAAAAACACCGTTTTCCGATCAGGAATTATGCAAGTATCCAAGCGGATTTGAAAATGTTAGCCATTGAAGGCTACGTTTTATCAATCGATGGTTTGCAACGGATTAATAATATTATGCTACAAATGCGTGATATTTTTAAGTTTTTCAAAAAACAAAAAGCACTTTATCCAAAGCTTTATAATATAGTTAAAAACACCAATTTTGATGATGATTTAATCAAATCGATTCAAAGAGTGATTGACGAAAAAGGAGAAATTCGACCAGATGCGTCGGAAGATCTAATGCGCATTCGTAAGAGAATGATTAGCAAAGCAAGAGATTTAGACAAGCGATTCAATCAGATTATTAAAGAATATGGTGGAAAAGGTTGGCTAAAGGATACGATTGAGAGTTTCAGGAATGGTCGCCGTGTTTTAGCTGTTCCAGCGGAACACAAACGAAAAATCAGAGGATTAATTCACGATGAATCCGCAACAGGTAGAACGGCTTTTATTGAGCCAGAAGCAATCATTGAAATTAACAATGATATTTTTGATTTAGAACAAGAAGAACGTCGAGAGATTTATCGAATTCTAAAGGCATTGAGTGACGAATTGCGTCCATATTGTAGTGTTTTTTATGCTTATGAAGGTATTATTGTTCGTTTTGATGTCATTCAAGCCAAAGCCAATTTGGGAATCAGAATGGATGCGACGAAGCCTATTATCAAAGACAAACCGCATATCGCTTGGAGAGATGCCTATCATCCGCTTTTATTGCTTAAAAATAAAAACGAAGGTAAAAAAACAGTTCCTTTCACATTGACTTTTCAAAAAGAAAATAAGGTTTTAGTATTAAGTGGACCGAATGCAGGTGGTAAGTCTATTGCGATGAAATCGATTGGTTTGTTGCAATTGATGACGCAAGCAGGGATGTTAGTTCCAGTTAATAAGGAATCTGAAATTGGTGTTTTTACAAAAATATTCGCTGATATTGGTGATCAACAATCATTGGAAGATGATTTGAGTACCTATAGTTCTCGTTTGCTGAATGCTCGATTATTTGTTGAAAATGCGACGGATACGACCTTGGTTTTGATAGATGAATTTGGTTCTGGAACGGATCCGAAAATCGGTGGCGCAATCGCAGAGGCCATTCTTATGGATTTGCATTCAAAAAATATCTTCGGCATTATTACAACGCACTATTCCAATTTAAAAATATTTGCATACAATAATAAAGGTATTCTAAACGGTTCAATGACCTTTGATAAAGATACGCTTTCGCCAACTTATCAAATGAAAGTTGGTCGTCCAGGTAGTTCTTACGCTTTTGAAATTGCTCAAAAAACAGGTTTGCCTAGTAGTATTTTAAAATATGCAAAACATCGTGCAGGTAAAAATGAAAAAGCAGTGGATGAGCTTTTAGTTGATTTGCAACGAGAAAAGCAAGAATTGGATGAGCAATTATTGGCTACACGAAGGAGAGAAAGAGAATTAGAAAAGCTAATTCGTACTTATGAGCGCATGAACAAGGATTATGAATACAAGCGCAAAAAGTTAAAACTCGACATCAAAGAGAGCGAAGTTATAGAAACGGCTAAGATTAATAAAGACTTAGAAAAATTGGTTCGAGAACTCAAAGAAGAGAAAAATCTCGAAAAGGCAAAGGCTTTGGCGAAGCAAGTGAGGGAAGAACGAAAGGAGAAAGTCAAAGAAATTGTAGAACTGACCGAAGAGGTTTATTACAAGCCGACGGAGAAAAAAGCGGTTAGGTTTGGTGAAATCAAGATTGGTGATTTTGTGAAACTGCGAACAGGCGGTTCAACTGGAACGGTTGATAGTATTAGCCGCAAGGATGCGTATATTATCATTGGTCAGATGACGATGAAAGTCAAATTACGTGATTTGCAACATGCGAATGCGCCACTTGAAATCAATAAGGAACTAAGGGTTCAAACTTCTACAATAGAAAGGACGGTTAATTTTGATCCGAAATTAGATATTCGAGGAATGCGCAGAGATGAAGCACTTCAAATGTTAGAGGCTTTTATGGATCAGGCGATTATTTCTTCTGCCAATAAATTGGAAATCATTCACGGTAAAGGGAATGGTATTCTAAGAACGACTGCTCGAAAGAAAATTAAAGAATATAAAGATGTGAAAAAATTCTACTTTGAAGAACCGAACCGAGGTGGCGATGGTTTGACAATTGTGGAATTGTAAATAATATGTCTGTAGGGTAACGGCATGCCGTTACCCTACAGA
>CAZMEH010000246.1:0-2297 GCA_964564885.1 uncultured Saprospiraceae bacterium
TGAACTTGTTTAAAAACTCACTGCTAATCTCTTGACAAACCATTGATATTACAATACTTCAGCTATTTTTATTTTGGTAGCTTTGGCTACCAAAATAAAAATGAGATTCGTCTTGAAAATCAAGCATTTATCAATAGTTTTAGCATGAGTTCTTAAACAAGTTCTATTACAAAAAAATGTGAATTCTAAAAATAGGTTTTACTATTTCAAGAATACACATTTTTAAACAATTAATTGAAGTTATTTAATATACATCAATATTAATCACCAAAACTACTTTTTCAGGAAAAGAATTACCTGTGATAGTGACCAATTCAGTGTTTAGACCTTTAGGTTTATTGGTTGAATTAAAGGTTACTACAACTTGTCCCGTTTCATATTTCCCAATAGTTCCTTCTGTATATTTAGCGACGGTACAACCGCAAGAACCATCTACACCTTCAATTGTGTAAGGCACTTTGCTCACGTTTCGGAAATTGAACGTATGAGAAATGATTTTTCCTTTTTTAACTGGCCCAAAATCAAATTCTACTTCTTTCCAATCTATTTTAGAAACTGGTTTTTTTCCTTTTAATGCAAGCGGCTTGTTTGCTTTAGCATATACGAATTTTAGTAAATCCTCTGTTTCAGTCGTATCCATGTTTGCCATGATAAGGTTCAATTCATATTCTAAATTGAATTTTTTACCTTTAGATCTATTTTCAAGTACATCTAATTGCTGCGCACGTTCAAGCTCTTTATTAAAAGTACTTACTATATTATAATTGACTAACTTTTCATCAGTCGTAATCGGTATTGGTTTTCTTGCTTTGAGGTAAACATACTTTAACAAGTATTTTTTCTCCCGATCCGTCATTTTTTGAAGCATCACCTTAAGTTCGTAAGTCAAGTCAAACTCCTCTCCTAGTGCTTTATCTAAGCTTTCTAATTGCTGCGCACGATTCAAGTTTTCATTGAAGGCTTCTAAAATATAAAAGGCATCAGTAGAGTCTTGTGCAAATGTGTTAAAAGAAATAAAAAATATCGATAAAATGGTTAGTACTGTTTGTTTAAAATACATATCAATAGCTTTTGTTTTATTTTAAGAGAATCCATTTCAATAAGACGAGTTATTAATGGTTTGTCACTTTAATACATCGACAAACCTAGTCATTAAAACTCATTTGATAGACTATTTTATTGTTGGCTTAATATAGAAAAACACAGAATATTTTTTAATTTGATGTGCATAGTACCTTAATCCATAAATAAATGACAACTATATTTTAATTTAAACAATTGAAAATCAATAAGTTATATTTACTACTAACGGTCAACTATCTACTGCCTACTGCAATAGTCACTATCTAGCTTGAACAATGCGGCTCAAAGATTAAGTTCTAAAACTATTGAGGCAGGATTAAAGCAGCTGACGTAGACGCTTGATAAAAGTAGTTGAAGTCCTCCGTTGGATTATCAAGGAAGGGAAGACTAAAAAAGTTATTTCAAATAAAAATTATTCCGCAATGAATTACAATAAAAAACTGCTACATAACTCGGTCGTTACCTCGTGAGCTAAAGATTCTGCGGTTCAAAAACCTATAAATAGTTGGTTCTTTGAAAATTCCACGGCAAAATATTTTCGCATAAAAAATGTCTTGCCGTGCACCGCTAGTCGATTTTTGAAACTTCCACGGGATTTTCCGAAGAACCAATAAATCTAAAAACCTCTACGCTCTATTCTCTGTTCTAAGAAAATGTATCGTAGTCTGAATTTATTCATTAAATAGTTCAAATGCTTCGTTTATCCTTAAATATTACTCAAATAATAATATCGTACAAAAGAAAAGTAACAAATCGGTTTAGTCTACGTACTTTTGAATATGGTTTTTAGAAAAAAATTAATTCTAAAAATATTTTACTTTAATTAACACACATCAGAAAAGATCAAAATGAGAAAATTATTAATTGCTATTGTTTGTTTATTTGTAATGCAAACTGCTAATGCTCAAATCACAGGAGGAATAAAATTGGGACTTAGTACCAATGATGTAACACAAGATGATATTTTAGCTGCTTATACAGATAACACTACTGACAGCTTACGAGTATCCTTGACAGGAGCTAAACTTGGATTACATGGAGGTGTTTTTATTAGAATTCCTTTAACAAAACTATTTTATGTTCAAATTGAACCACTAGTTGGTTCTTCAAGATTCGATTATACATTAGACTCTATTTCTGCGAGCGGCGTAGTCAATGACTTACAGGCAGGTTATGAATCTTTCCTCAATTTAGACCTTAAATTGATTGCAGGT
>CAZMEH010000247.1:0-6702 GCA_964564885.1 uncultured Saprospiraceae bacterium
AAACTATTGTGGAAAATAACACTTGCGAAATCTTGGAGATTTGGCAAAAGGCTTGCAGGCTTTGATAAGACCGATTTGCCAAGTTTTATAAATTTCGCAAATCTCTAATTCCACAATAATTTTCAGAGAACCATAGAACTCTTATGAAAGGGTTTTACAAAAGGTAAATATACTATTTTTCGCAATCCGTAACCTGTCTGCCGACAGGCAGGTTCATAATTCTTTCATCGCTTCTTCAAGGAGAGGTAAAGACTGAAAAGCATTTTCCACCAACTCTTCGGTAAGAATAGCCACATGTTCTTTATCAAAATCACCTGTTTTACAGAGTGTTTCTATTTCTAACGCCATTAACTGTTGTTGTTGCAAGCCCATCATGAGAAAATTCGGTTTCATTTTATGTGCTAATTTACCGAGTTCATCCCAAGCTTCATCTCTGAGTAAATCAAGTAACTTTGTAGCTTCATCAGGAACTTGATCGAGAAACATGGTCATCATTTCAGACATAAAACCAGCATCACCGCCACTAAAATTCTTTAGATAATCTAAACTAATAGTCAGAGCTTTTTTTTCAGTAGATAGAATAGTCGTTGTTTTCTGCTTTTCTTTTTCCTTTTGAATAATGATGTTTTGAATACTTTGATCCGCAAATGATTTTTCTTTTGAATTAGAAACAATATTTAAAATGACATTTTTTAATTCCTTAGAACTGATCGGTTTTGTAATATAATGATTGATGCCAATAGCAAACATTTCTTCTATCTCACTTGATAAACTAGCAGCAGTCAGCGCAATAATTGGTATATTTTTATTAGTTGCCCATTTATGATTTCTGATTTGCCTAGTCGCTTCATATCCATCCATGACAGGCATATTAATGTCCATCAAAATAATATCATAACTATTCTGTTCAAATAATTTGATAGCTTGCTCTCCATCATTAGCAATATTATAATCACTGCCCCAGTAGCCAAGCATTTCGGCAACTAATTTTTGGTTCATAGGATTGTCTTCCACCACTAAAAACCTCAGGCGACGAAGCAGTTTTTTACTTTCTAGCTTCTGACTGGTTTCGTCTTCTGGAATGCCTGACGCAATGCCAGAGTTTTTAAATGCCAAAGTGAAAAAGAAAGTAGTGCCTTGATTTGGCGTACTTTCAACCCAAATCTGTCCATTCTGGAGTTCAACTAATTCTTTGACAATAGAAAGTCCTAAGCCCGAACCTCCAAATTTTCGGTAAATTCGTTGGTCAGCTTGTTTAAAATGATTGAAAATGATTTCAACCTCCTCTTTTGACATCCCAAGCCCAGTGTCAAAGACTTGAAAAACGAGGTGATAAATATTGTCTTGAGTAGATTTGAGCGTTATTTTAACACCTATTTCACCTTGTTCCGTAAACCTAGTGGCATTTTCTAATAAGTTTCTTAAGATTTGATCCAGTCGAACGGCATCGCCTAATAGGTCATTAGAAATATCTAAATCAACATCCAGGATAATTTTAATGTCTTTGTCTTCTAGTTTTGCAGTAAAGGATTGTTGTAATTCAAATAATATTTCAAATAAGTTAAACTGCTGTTCGTGAAAATTAAGCTCTCCGGCTTCTATTTTTGATAAATCTAATACATCCGAAATCAAGTGCATCAAATCATCTGATGCCGATTTGACACCTTGTAAATATTCAGTTTGTTTTTTGGATAGTTTTGTTTTATACATCAAATTGGACATACCAATAATAGCGTTCATGGGCGTTCTAATTTCATGACTCATATTAGCCAGGAAGCGTTGTTCCGCTAATTGTGCTTGTTCTGCGATATTTTTTGCCGCAATAATTTGAGCTTCTGCTTTTTTCTGTTCACTGACATCACGTACCATCATTACAAATTGTAATGCATTGGTTTTTGGATTTTTAAGAGGAACTAAACTTAAACTTGCCCAAAAGTAAGAATGGTCTTTTTTATGAAGAATAATTTCTTTTTTGAGATCTATACTTTTAATGATAGCCTTCTTAATGTCTTTTTTATCTTGCTCAAGTGTATAATCTCCGTAAAGTATTTTAAGATCTTGACCTGGGAATGAACCTTCTTGATAGCCTGTCATTTCATAAAATGCGCTATTTGCATAGGTGATAAGAAGCATTTTGCCAATTAATTTACTCACAACAATGCCATCACTTGAATTGATAACAATAGATTGTAATAGATTGATTTGCTCTTCTGAATTTTTTTGTTGAATGGCTTTTTGAATCGTTAATGGAAAGAAATTAAGGTATTTTTGATCTTGATCTTTTATCAAATAATCATAAGCACCAGCTTTTAATGCTTTCACGGCAATCTCTTGATCACCAGCACCAGTAACACATATGAAAGGAATATCATTATTAATAAAAGTATCAAACAAATCAAAAAACACACCGTCTATCAACTGATAATCTGTTACCGCTATGTCAAATTGATGTTCTTTAATCAGTTGTTTTGCAGCTTCTATACTGTCTGTGATTTGATAATTATAGTTGAGTTGTTCACGTTTTACCATTCTTTTGAATGCCATAACATCTACAATATCATCTTCTACCATTAATATCTGAATAGGTTTGTCGTTCATTTTCATTTAAAAAAGGAGAAAGTTTATAAAAAAGAGATAAGTCTTTTGGTGCGGTGTCATAAATAGAGTGTCCGTCGGTCATCAGTCATCAAGGCGAAGTCGTTCGTCTACCGTTAATAAGGTAATTCACTCATTGACCAGTATTTCTTAATAGCTTCAACCAATTCAAGCATGTCTGTATAAGTGACAGGTTTGACCATATAGCCTGAAATACCAAATTTGAAGGCATCAATTCTATCTCGTTGTTCAATAGAAGAGGTCAGCACAATCACAGGAATATCTCGGATATTCTCATCTTGCTTAGCTTCTTCTAAGAATTCAATGCCATTCATTCTAGGCATATTTATATCCAATAGAATGATCCAAGGCTTATTTTTTTCGCTATTTTTAAGAAAAGCTAACGCCTCTTCACCATTTTCCACATGATGTATTGGGTTATCTATTTTAAGTTTGCGAAAGGCTTTTTTTACTAATAAAGCGTCTACTCTGTCGTCTTCAACTAATAATACTTCTCTTAATCTCATATTATTAAATCTATCTTATCTGTTTTACAAACTAAGTTGTCGGACATATTTATTTTACATTTAAATTTTGTCCAATGAGTCATGACCCATTGTTTCTTAAAATATGTCCGACTACTTACTGTATATTTTTTAGAACAGAGAAGAGTATTTTTTTTCATTGATAATCAATGAATTAGAAATTTTAATTTTTGTCTCTGTTATCTTTTCTAAAATCTAATGAAGTCCTATACAAATGTTAATATAACTAAACTATCTCTATTATAATAACTTCGTCTAGTAGCTATTACAAAACTCATGCTAAAATGAGCAGTATTCAATCAGAAATGATTGAATTTAAAAGTAAACACTCTAGAATGTTAAAATCATTACCTATCGTATGAACCTGTTTAGCGACTCATCCTAGCAATTCCTAATTTAGAAAAATATCAATGATTTGTCAAGAGATGAGCAATTATTTCTTATATATATTCTATATTTTATTGATCACGGCAAAACCTAACCATCAGAAATTCATAAGCTAATTATTCTATTCGAACACTTCATTCACAATGCTTTTTTATCAAAAGCAAAGGGTAAAATATTAGTAATTGAGTTCATTCTATATACCTTTCCAGCATGATCAACTACTAAAATTTCAATATCTGAATCAAAGCGAACTTCTTGTTCTCGAATAACATGTCGACAGCTACCACAAGGAAAAACAGGTAGTTGGTCGTCTGTTTCTTCATGTGAAGTAGATAAAGCAAGCTTTACAATTTTAGCGGTAGGAAACTGATGGCTAGCAGAAAAAATGGCAACACGCTCTGCACATAAACCCAGTGGATATACCGCATTTTCTTGATTACTACCTGCCACAATTTTGCCATTATCTAATAAAACTGCAGCACCTACCTTAAATTTTGAGTACGGTGCATAAGCACTTTTTTTTGCCATAATAGCAGCCTTACATAAGGTTTCTTCACGATTAGATAACTCTTGATAATGGTCAAAAACGTCTAATTCTATTTCAACTTTTAGCTTTTTCATATCAACTTTTATAAAATTATTAAAAATCGGCATTTAGCATCTTTTGTAGTATAAATTAGTTTAACAAAACATATCATACCAATTTTTATATTGAAAAGTAATCAAAAAGTAAACAAATGTGTTAAATATCGCTTTTAGGGAAATATATTTCTATATTAACTTTGAAATATGAAAAAAATTCATTTTTTTCATAGTTGTATTCTAATGTAGGAATACTAAAGGTTTCCATAGTCTTTACAAAGTTCAAAATCTAAGGAACGTCAATTAAATAACTTACCGTACTTTGAGAAGATTATATTTTCTTTTAGCGATTTAAAAAATCACCGTATCCCGAGTGCTCGGAATAGCGTTATCTTTTAGAGCAGATAAAAGGAAAACGAAGCCGTCAAAATCGATAACTTATTTAATTGATGTCCCTTAGGAAGGTGCAAAAAATAAATCATAACAATTTGAGCTAACGCAAAAGAACTTCTTTATATTCCAATAGCTATTGGAATGATCGAGTAAACAGTCAAATGTTATAAGTTATTTTTTATACATATCCTAAATATCGATTTTAATCTTGAACAACCTTAATTATCTAAGTTTTCCCGAATTTCAAGATAAGACTTTTAACACTTTAATCAATACACAATAGTTATTTGATATTAACTAAATGGTTATGCTATGTATTGGCGTTATTTTTTAGCTAGAATTAAATGAATATGGTAATATTGGTTAGACTTTACGTTTATTTATCTAATCATGTTCAAAAGACATAAAAGTAAGTCACTATTTTCTATACAGCGCAATTTTAATCGAAAATATAAAATTGTTTGGGCGTATTCTACATTTAGAATTGGCAATAGTCAAAATAGTAAAAGTATCAATGTTTTCATTTTAATGTTATTTTAAAACATTATTCACTACTTATTATACGAACAACAGCAATGAAAAAACACAAATTACTATTACTATCAACTGTTATGTTATTACTTAGCAGTTGCTCTTTTTTTAAAAGCGCACAATCTAGTCGAGAGCTAGTTATTGAAGAAGTGGAAGTACTAAAGAACGAATATGAGTTTATTCCGTCAATCTCCATGAGATCCAAAGTAGATGATCCAGAAGTGAATATGGTGATGCCAGATGCAGCAGGATTGATTGCGCCTGCGGGTCCACATATTCCACCAACGTTTTTTCCTGTTGTTCAACCTGCTCAGAAAATGAGGAATGACACAAGAGGAGATGGGCACTTTGGCGCATCCCGTGGTCGTCGAGTTCACAACGGGTTAGATATAGTAACAAGTCCAGGAAGTGCAGTTTATTGTCCAATAGAAGGGATCATGAAACGCATGGCTTATCCTTACGGTATGAGTCGTAGAAATGTAAAATGGACAGGTTGTGTGGTTGATGGTGTAGGAATTTATAGAGGCTACGAGGTTAAAATATTTTATATGCAACCCTTTTTAATGGGTGAGTTTGTATATCCAAATGAGATTATAGGGAAATCACAAGCGATTTCAAAAAAATATTCACCTGCAATGACAGACCATTTGCATGTAGAAGTTAGATATAAAGGTCAACTGGTCGACCCAGCTTCACTATTCAATTTGGTTCGATAATAGTATTGAGTTTTTAAGTAACTTCAATGTTCAAATTTACCTGAGCTTTTATGTAAAAAGCTTTTTTATTGAAAACTGGGAGACAATTACTTCTTTTTAAAATTAAATATTGCTTTTTAAGCAACATTTTGGAAATGGTACGTAGTATATAGATGGACTTCTTTTTATTAATTACTATCGAAGTGTTTTATTAAAAACAAGACACTAAACGAAGAGTAAGTTTTTAAAGATGTTCCATAGTATCTCTCGAATTCAAAAAATAAAGTATGACAAAAAAGACTTTTATACACATAGCGTTATTGCTGACACTAATTACGTTTTATAGCTGTGACGAATCAGAAAGCTACTCAATAACAGATCATTATACACCGTGTGGCTGGATGGGTTGCGGAGAGTTAGATGTTGGTTTAATTGATTTAGAAGAATCTTGGACAAAAAATACTCAATCTGGCGATAAGTGTATTAAGATTACCTTTGAAAATTGTGAAGAGAAAAAAGGTTCTGGCATTTATTGGATAAACAATAAAGGTGATAGTGAATGCAATTGGGGCGAAACACCAGGAAATGATTTATCACCTAAAAACTTTACTACATTGTCATTTTGGGTAAGAGGTGAAAAAGGTGGCGAGCGTATAAAGTTTGGTATTGGAGGTGTAAAAGGTGCTAACAAATTGTACAAAGATAGTCTTGATGCTCAGCTATTTGCAAATCTAACAACAGATTGGACGGAATATAAAATTAATATTTCTAAAAAGAATTTGAGCTCTGTCATCGGTGGTTTTTATTGGTATTCTGCCAATACCGATAATATTGATGGCGGAATATTTTATCTTGATGGTGTAGAATTAAGGTAAGGAATGGAATGATGGAGTATTGGAGTATTGGAGAAATGGAATGATGTATTAGTCTATTAAAAATTTAGCTTGCTAAATTTTTTCCAATTTTCCAATTTT
>CAZMEH010000248.1:0-9419 GCA_964564885.1 uncultured Saprospiraceae bacterium
TTGAATTAATGCAATTTTGCTCTAAAAAAGGTTTAATTATCAAAATTGAAGTTTGGGTGCGAAACTTAAGTATGTACGCGCAAGCAGGGGATTAAGGGAGGTTAAAAATTAAAAGTAAACACCAAAACATGCACAAAACCACTCGAATGAGTTCTGAAATACAATTCATTCAATTCGACAGAATAGCCAACACCATTTGTATTCTTTGTATTCAAAATATTCTGAATATCCAATGAAATACTTCCAGACAATTTCTCACTATTGAAACGATAAGAAACCCTATTGACTTAAATCATAAGTTATTGATAGTTATAGTGTGTCGATTTCTGGACAACTAAGAATTTATAATTTGCTTTTATCTATTGCCACGTGCTTTAGCTCGTGGATGATATTTTGAAATAAAATAGGGCTTTAGCCCAACACAGCGTAATGTTTGGCTAAAGCCGATGATTTTTTTGATTAAAATCCACGAGCTAAAGCACGTGGCAATAGATATAAAAACTTCAAGTTAAGGATTTTTGCTAAACAATAAATAACTGTCAGAAACTTCCAAGTTGTTCCACTAGAAGGCGAGTTTTACACAAATTTATTCATTTGATTCAAATTTACAAGATTTGCAAACTACTCGCCTCCTAGCTAACTCAGAATTTTAATTCCTGAGTTTTATATTAAAATATTCCAGCATAATTAATACCCGTTAATCGGTGCATATCGTAATCAAAAGTACTCAAATCATTATGATTGAATTTTGAAACATCATCGTGACCACAAGAACGAGCAACGACTTTGATTAACTCATTTGATGCCTGAAAATAATTGTATAATTGTTCCGCAGATTTTTCGATTTCCAATCTAGCACGCAAATGGTCTTTCATGGTAGCAATGCCGACAGGACAATTATTTGAACCACAAGCACGCATGCCCAAACAGCCGATTGCTTGCAAAGCAGCATTAGAAACTGCAATTGCATCTGCGCCTAACATCATCGCTTTAGAGAAATCTTCCGGTACACGCAAACCGCCTGTAATAACCAAACTAACGCCTTTTGCTCCAACTCTATCCATGTGTCGTCTAGCTCTCGCTAATGCAGGAATCGTTGGAACATTGATATTATCACGTAAAATAGTTGGCGCAGAACCCGTTCCGCCACCTCGACCATCAAGGATAATATAATCTGCACCAGCTTCTAGTGCAAAATCAATATCTCGCTCAATATGACTAGCCGCTATTTTAAAACCAATCGGAATACCGCCCGTTTTTTCTCTGACTTCTTTTGCAAATTTCTGAAAATCCTTTACATCATGAAAGTCTGTAAAAGTCGCTGGACTAATCGCTGTTTCTCCAATAGGCAAACCACGAACCGCCGCAATTTCAGCCGTTACTTTCGCACCAGGTAAATGTCCACCCGTTCCTGTTTTTGCACCTTGACCGCCTTTGAAATGAAAAGCTTGTGATTTCTTGACCTTATCCCAAGAAAAACCAAATTTTGCGGAAGCCAATTCGTAAAAATACCTTGAATTGTTCGCTTGTTCTTCTGGCAACATACCGCCTTCACCTGAACAAATTCCTGTTCCTGCTTTTTGTGCGCCTATCGACAAAGAAATTTTGGCTTCTTTCGACAATGCACCAAAAGACATATCCGACACAAAAATCGGCATATCAAGTACTAAAGGCTTTTTAGCATTTGGACCAATGACTACTTTTGTGGAAACTTCATCATGGTCAAGTAAAGGTCTGTGCCACATTTGAGCTGGCAAAAACTGGATATTTTCCCACTTCGGTAACGTATTTCTATCTACACCCATGGAAGCCGAAGGACCATGATGACCGTAATTTTTTAAACCATTTTTTGCTAATTCTTTAATATATGAAGTATAAGGTTCTGTATTTTCAGGATGCGTATCCGCATAAGTTCCTTGATATTCTTCTCTATCGAATGATTGCGGATGTAGTTCTTCAAACGCAATCACTTCTGCTTTATCCACATAAATATCACCTTCGTGCAAAACACCATTAAATGGATGTAAAACTTCTGCATTGTTGTATTCACTCACGCCTGTATCAACTCGATAATCCCAGTTGTGAACACCACAAATCAAATTCATTCCATCAACATGACCATCCGCCATGAGCGCACCTCTATGATGGCAGCGACCATAAAGAACAGAAAATGTCTCATCAAATTTAGTAATCACCAAGTCAGTATTTTCAACCAAAGCATAAGTTGGCTCTCTATCTTCCATAGCCTCAAGGTTGGCTACGTTGATTGGGCTTTTCATTGTTGAATAGATTGTTTCTTTCATTTTAGATTTTAGATTTACGGTTTTAGATTACTTTATGACACTTGTATTTCGTTATACTATAGTAGTTTCCAGTTTGGCACGAATTAGAGGATTTAAAGACAATTTCACTGTCTAAATGCAGACAAGAAAGGTAAACATTTTTTAACAGAACCTTATAATTCAAAAATGTATTCGTTTGAAAAGTAATCATTATCTTTAGGGAACTAAAAGATGTCACCAAAACGTTTACATTATGTAATCAAGACATAAGAGAGGTATTCTGTCTGCCATTTAGTCAGATTAATACAAATTTTGCTACAAAACTTGATTTGGTATGAATTTTTCAATAATATTATCAGAGTGAATTAATACTTATCACTCTATTCATTTAAACAAACGCAGTTATATATGAAGCAATAATTTACTTATTGAACTTATTTAAAAACGCCCTACTAATCTCTTGACAGATCATTGGTTTCCAATAGTTTTAGTAGGAGTTCTTAAACAAGTTTATCAAATTTTATTTTTAAAAAAATTTAATGAAAGCATTTCTAACAGATTTGATTTATCCCATTTAACTAAGTTATTTACTTTCTAATAGAATGATGAATGATTATACAATCGTAAATCATCTCCCGATAACTATCGGGACTAAAATCGTAAATAGATTAATTGGCTTTCATTAACAAAAAATGTCGAATGTATAGAGACAATTTCAAGGAAGAACAAGAAGACATAAAACTCCTAGTACGTAGGTACGAAAGAATGTTAAAAAACGAAGAAATTGGATTTTTTGAAAAGAAACAGTTTACCCAACTAATAAATTATTATGACGCACGAGACAAGGTAGAAGAAGCACTTCATGTGATAGAAAATGCACTAGCACAGCACCCGTTTTCAGCGACTTTTTATATACGAAAAGCACAATTTCTGATAGATGCTAATAGAGAACCAGAAGCATTAGACTTGTTAGAGCAGGCGGAAACTTATGATGCTTCGGAAATGGAGATTTATCTAATCCGTGCCGATGTCTTATCAACTTATCGTCGTTTCGACGAAGCATTAAGCATCTTAGAATATGCTGAAATCAAAATGAGTAAATCTGATATGGATGAATTGCATTTGGCTTACGCTAATGTATATGAAGACATGGAGGATTATGATAAAATGTTCGATTCTCTTCAAAATGCTTTACTCGCTGATTTGGATTGCGAAGAAGCACTGGAACGCATTTGGTTGTGCACTGAACTAGCTAACAAGTATGAAGCAAGTGCATCTTTACATAATCAGATTTTAGATAAAAATGCTTATAGTTACTTAGCTTGGTATAATTTAGGTCATGCTTACAATGGTCTAAAAATGTACGAAGAAGCGATTGAAGCGTTTGAATTTTCCTATGTTATTCGTGAAAAATTTGAATTAGCTTATATCAGTTGTGTTGATGTACTTTTTGCAGTCGATGAACATGATAGAGCGATTGAGTGCTTGAAGACAGGCTTAGAGTTTGTTCCAGAAAGTTTTGATTTTTATATCCTTTTAGGTAAATCCTATGAGGCAAAAAGTAACTATCCAACGGCTAAAACTGCTTATATAAAAGCGGCTAGAATAAATGATCAAAGTGGAGAAGCCTTTTTTAGATTAGGTGAATGTTATGCTTTTGAAGACCGCTGGGTGCATGCTTTGAGCGCATATGAAAATGCTTACAAGTTAGATCAATTTAATGCAGAATACGTTTCTTCGGTTGCTGAGGCTAATTATCAGTTAGATAATAATGAAAAAGCAAACGAATTATTTAAAATAGCTATTGAATTAGATATTACTGAAATTAATCTTTGGGTACAATATTTAAGTTTTCTAATTGATATTGAAGAGTTTAATTTAGCTTTCGCAGCAATCATTATTGCAGAAGAACATTGTCAAGATGCGGAGCTAAAGTGTTGTAAAATAGCTGCTTATTATCAAAGTAAAAAAACGCAGGAAGGAACTTTATTATTGACACAAGCACTGATGGATGAGGAAGGATTTGGATTGTTGTTATTTGAATTATTTCCAGATTTAAAAGAAGAACCAGCCATTCTAAATTTTATAGCTAATCTATAATATATTGGTTACTTAAATTACTGTAGAAGTTTGAAAAACCGATAAACGGCGTACAACTTGCCACGATTTCTCGTAGCTTGACGACACACGGCAAAATCTTTTTATTGGTAATTTTCTACGAAAAAATTCAGCGAATCGGTTTTTTTTCTATGTAACGAAAATTAAATAGATTCAAATTTTGTTTTCGTTCACAAGCGGCTGTAATAAATAAAAAGGACAAATGAGGTTGAATATCACAATCATCATTTGTCCTTTTTTTATGCTGTTTAATAAGTTATTTTTTTAACTTTATACAGTTCAATGGAAATTAACATATTTATTATACACAATCTAGCATTATCCATTGAATTAGTCTTTACGTTTTTCAATTCCAGCAAATATGAAAATAGAACTTTCACACGATATTCTCGCTCGAAAGATTTATGATAAGTCATCTACCGAAGATAAACTTATTCTCAAAATAGAGAATTTGATTCGGCAAGACTATCAGCGATTCCTGGATAGAAAAATTCTAATGGGCACTCAAGATTATGAATATGTTGCGCCTTTTTTATCTTCCCTAGACCTTCTTGATGAAGAAAAAGCTTTCATTGAAAAAAGTAAAAGAACCTTAGATAGAAAACAGCGTGGTCGCCGTATTCTTATTGTTTGCGTTATGGCTATTCTTGCTTTATCTGGTGCTTGGGCATTTTATCAAGCCGATCTTGCTCAAGAAGCTCAGGCAGAAGCAAATATTCTAAGAAAAGCAGCGGAGCAAAGTGAGCAGATAGCGAAAAAAAGTGAATTAAAAGCTAGAGATAGCGAAAAAAAGGCTAAAATTAGTGAAGGAAAAGCTAAAAGTCAAGCCATTTATGCGGAACATCAACAACAAATAGCTGTTAGAAGCGAACAAGAAGCGATAAAGCAAACAAGGATTGCAGAGCAACAAACAATGCAAGCTGTTAAGGCTCGTTCCGAATCTGAATGGCTGAAAATATTGGCAGAAAACAATGCTTTGGAAGCAAAAGGGAATGCGATAAGGGCAGAAAAAAATGCTTTAGAAGCAAAAGGTAGTGCTATAAAAGCAAGAAAGAGTGCTTTAGAAGCACAAAGAAATGAAAAATTAGCTTTAGAATTAAAAGACCTTTCAGAGGCAAGAGTCAAAGCAAATAATGCCATTAGATTGATCTTAGGTGGTAAATTGCTCGAAGGCGCAGACCTAGCCGTTGAAGCAAACGAGCAAAACAAAAAAGCTGGCGGTCCAATGGTCAATTCCGATTGTTACCAAGCATTGGACTTTGCTTATCAAGCTTTTATTCTAGAAGAAATTGATAGACAAGATGACAAGGAAATAGCACCTTTTTATCAAACACAAGATGCTGCCATTAGATGTATTGCTACTGCGTTCGACGATAAAAATAAGGAAGTCACCGCTTATGCAACAGAAGATCGCAATTTGTTCGTAGTAAAAAAAGAAGAAACTCAAAAATTTAGATTACCGAATAGACCTCGTTCGATTACATTTAGTCACGGAGACGATTTTCTATTTGTAGGAACGCTTGATGGGAAACTATTGGCTTTTGAAAACCATCAAGAGAAATATGAACGCAGGAAAGTCGATATGTCTAACGTAGGCGGTGCAATACACTATGTAAATGCCTTCTCTCCTAGCAAAGACGCTTATTACATTGCCTATACTGACGAGTCCACGCTTTATCTGGGTTCTATTCAAAAAAATCCTAACCGATCGGCAAACCTTGTTTTCAGTCCTAAACAACGGATTAGCCTTCCAAATATTCAAGCGACCGCTTTTAGTGATGATGGAAAATATGTTTTAATTGCCAATAACAAAGAATTTCAAGTTCATGAAATCAGTTATAATGCAGTCAATCAAACGATTGAAAGTACAAGGATTGTGGAAACTCGAAGTTTGAATAGATTGAATGTAACCGCTGCTGCTATTGGTGAAAATGAAGCAGGTTTTTTATTTGCATTGGGATTTAAAAATGGCGCAGTGCATATTGGAAATATTTCTAAGCTAGGTTGCCTTATTAATAGCAAAGATTGTCAATATAATATTCCATCAGAGCATAAATCTTCTATTACAAAACTAATCTTTAGAAAAGATGGAAAGCAATTGATTACCACGAGTTTTGATAAAACGGGCAAAATTTGGAATATTGAAAATATCGACGATGAACGAATCCCTTTGATCAGTCATCGAAAATGGATTTGGGATGTTGCCTATAGTCAAGATCAACAAACTATTTATACGGTTAGCGAAGACCGTTCGATCAGGGTTTGGTTGTCAAGTGCTGAAACGCTTGAAACTCGGGTTCGTGGTTATATTTTTAAAAATCGCCGTTCTAATAATTTGAAAACTAAAGGTGCTGAACCGAAGAAATTCCGCAATGCACCAAAAGATGAGGATAACTAAATGCAGAATTTCCATTCTGTAGTAATACTTTTCTTTTTCTATGTTAAAAAATATAGAAAACCGTCCTAGAAGACAACAAATCCATTTTTATTTCGTATTTATGCTGTATCTATATGTTTTATTTAATTAAAACTTTTGGTGCGCTTTAGTTTTTTTTAAATAAATAGTTTCCAAGAATTCTCAATTATACTTTTAAGCCATTCTTAATTACTAATTTTTAATTCTTAATTACTATCTACACCGTATTCCCTTTCTCAACAAGATGAATAAGATATTTTTGTTTGTTAATTTTAAACAAGTTCAAAGAATTAGCGAACAAATTTCCCATAGTTTTATTGTAATATTGTAAAGTTGTTCTTTAGAAAAACAGCTGTTTCAAATTATAATAATAGTAATTATTTAGACTAAGAAATAAAGATGATTAGCATTGAAATGAAATATGATTTAAAAAAGTCTCTTTTCTCTGCTTGTTCTTTTCTATTCTAAATAATAATCAATCATATAAAAATGAGTGTAGAAAAACCTTTAGTCAACCGAGTTGCCTCTAGCGGAATCATTACTTTCAATTTAGAATTGTATTTCCCGAAAGAAGCAATCGCTTCATTTGACTTGAAAGATTATCTTTTCATGGAGTTAATTTTAAAAGAAAAAGACTTCCGAGAAGCATTAAAAGCGCACGATTGGACACAATACGAAGGAAAAAACTTGTGTGTTTTTTGTTCAGCAGATGCTATTATTCCAACATGGGCTTATATGCTCGTGGCGATTTATGCAACACCTTTTGCTAAAGCTATTGTTCAAGCAGATGAAGATGAATTTTATAAAATGCATTATCATCAAATTATTCAATCGCTTGACACAGAACAGTTTAGAGATAAAAGAGTGGTCATAAAAGGATGTAGTGGTAAACCTGTTCCCGTTTCGGCTTATGTTGATTTAACAAGAGCCTTGCGACTAGTTGCAAAAACAATCATGTATGGTGAGCCTTGCTCTACTGTACCATTGTATAAAAAACCACGCCCAAGTAGAAAGTAATTGCTTAAATTGTTTGATTGTTATAATTGTTAGTTCTTTGACAATTATAGCAATCAAATAATCTTAAAAATTATCAAATTCCTTCCTGTGTTCGAGCCTTTTGAGTCATCAAACCTATTTAATAATTTTTTGCGTTCTAAGGTTTTCTAGTTATTAAGTAACAAGGAACTAGTAATCAAGAACTCACTTTAACATCCGCTCGACTATGAAAAAAATTTCCATTTTTAGCTTTGCGATACTAGCTATCGTCGCAGTAGCTTTCTTTAGTTCTTACAAAGAAGCAGAATCGAAACCAGCTAAGGAAGAAAAAGAAAACCAAACATTCCAAACGGTAAAACCTTTCAAAACGCCTAGTTACATGGAGTTTGCAGGTGAATCGATGCCGTTAAGTAACTTTGACGTAAAGGAACGCTTGGACAGAGAATTGATTATCAATGCGTATTGGCATTCGATTGCTATTGCGAATATGAAACGTTCTGGTAAGTATTTTCCAATCATTGAGCCTATTTTGGCGAAATATGGAATACCAGATGATTTTAAATATTTGGCAATTGCAGAAAGCGGATTAAAAAATGCGACTTCATCAGCTGGTGCAAAAGGTATTTGGCAATTTATGAAACCTACTGCTAAGTACTATAAAATGGTCATTGATGCAGAAGTAGATGAGCGTTACAATGTTGAAAAAGCAACAGAAAATGCTTGTAAATATTTAAAAACAGCTTACAAAAGATTCAATAGTTGGACATTGGCTGCTGCTTCTTACAATATGGGCGAACCTAGATTACAGCGTTTATTGAAGGATCAAGGCGTTTCTTCTTATTACGATGTTCATTTGAGTGAAGAAACTTTGCGCTATGTGTTCAGAATTATAGCCATTAAGGAAATATATAGCAATCCAGAAAAGTATGGTTTCTATTTAGATCATAGCGATAAATATGGACAAATGCAGTTTACTACGAAAACAGTAAATTATCCTATTACGAATTTAGCTTCTTTTGCAAAAGAGAATAATACGACTTACCGTAAGTTGAAAATATACAATCCTTGGTTAATGAAACCTTATTTGAAAAATCCATCTAAGCGTACTTATACTATTAAAATTCCTTTGAATTAGAAGTTGGTATCGAATACCTTAGAGTTCTAACGATTACACATAAGTTTTGAATAATAAAAAGGAGCGTTAGCTTCGCAACGGTTTGTAGAAAAAAAGTTAAAAAATAAACTTTAGGAGCGTAGCTTCGGCACGGATGTAGCGTTTTCGTGCCGAAGCTACGCTCCTAAATCATTTTATTGCAACATTTCTCTACAAACCGTGGCGAAGCTAACGTTCCTTTTTAAGTACTTGGACAAAAGTTTTATTCGGTCGAGGAGCCTCGTGAAAGAAGTTCACGTATTGCTTTATTTTGTAAACAATTGATAGCTAGCGTGTTCTTGTCTGACTTCTCTCTTCTTACTTAGACTTGTGAGTAATCGGAAGAACTTAAAAAATTATTTTAAAAACAAACTCACCTCATTATCTGGAACTATATCTAAATTGATTGCTGTATCAAATAAACGCTGTACGGCTTCCTTTCCTTTTTTACCTA
>CAZMEH010000249.1:0-5172 GCA_964564885.1 uncultured Saprospiraceae bacterium
GCTATCTGATGAAAAACTAACGAAGACTAAAATTAAAAGATGATTTTGTAGGCATATTAACTTTTGTGAATAAAGACTAATGTATTAAGAATTTGAGACAACACCATTTATTTTAAAAATCGAAGGAATTTCAAATAATAAGAAATACCCTAAAATAGAAAAACCCTAAAAACCAATACGGTAAAAACACAAAGCCCTTCCTCTCCACTAAAACATTTCCCTTCAGGGAACAAAAGGGCAAAAATGTTTGAACCGAAAGGAAGCGAATGAAGTAACTCATTCGTAATAGTACTGAAACAAATCAAAAGAAGTGAAGCTTCCTTTTTTATTCATTATCACTTTAACAAGTTGGAAATAAGGTTAAAAAACAACAATGTTTACTTGTGGCAAAGCTATATTTAAACGCAATCATCCAACATTATTAAATACTGTAAAATATGAAAAAATTACTTATTGCTACTATGATGCTATTTGCTTTTACAATAACTTTCGCACAAACAAATGAAAGCACATTCAAGAAAAATGAAATTAGTATAGCACCTTACACCGCCAACTTTATTTATTACAATAGTACTCCAAGTAATAGTTGGGTAAAAGGTGGCAATACATTTCATTTACTGGAAAGCGATTATCGCCGTTATTTAAATGAAAACACAGCACTACGGTTTGGCGGTAGAGTATATCATGATAGTTCTGCTGGAATAGGTTTGAATGTCAGAGTAGGTTTTGAGAAATATTTACCAATTACATCAAAATTTAAAATATACGGAGGCGCACAAATGAGTTTGAGAAAAAGTGGATTATTTAATACTGGATTTAGTTCTTATGCCGTTGGTGCAGGTTTAATTGGCGGTGTTCGTTATAATATTAATGATAGATGGTCGATTAATTCAGAAGTAACTAACTATCTTTGGTTTTCATCAATGTCTGATTCTCAGGTATGGGGAACAAACGTTAAATGGCAACCTTTAAAATTGAATTTTAGATTTTAATAAATTTTCCTTTTATTTTTATAACTTGGCAAGGCATTGAATTCAAATGAATTTAATGCCTTGCTTGTGTTTAAAGACGGTATAAACATTTAAAAACGTAAAAATAATTGGTAGGACGATTTTTTACCTTCCTTAGAGAAATTCTAAATAAAACCAATCGGTCTTTTTTGGGAAGCCACTTTTGTTGTTTAAATGTTTAATGGGTACTTTTGCAAAAAGTATAGAACTAATTTCGGTAAACGTATAATATACAAATAATGAATTGGCTTTTAAAATTTCTAACATCATCAATCGGTCGTAAACTCCTGATGAGTTTGACAGGATTATTTTTATGCCTATACCTAGTCATTCACGTTGCTGGTAACTTGCAGTTATTCGCTAACGATGACGGAGAAGCATTTAACACTTATGCTCACTTCATGACTAGTAATCCACTTATTATAGTAGTCGCATGGCTAACTAAAGTTACTATTCTTCTTCACGCTGGTATCGGTATCTACTTATGGTACATCAATAAGAAAGCAAAAGGAACAACCAATAAAGTAACCAACAAAAGTTCTTCTTGGTCTTCTCGTAATATGGCATTTCTTGGAACTGTCCTTTTAGCATTTATTGTTATTCATTTACAAAATTTCTGGTGGCAAGCTCAGAACGGTGCTGTTCCTTTGGTAGATTACGGTCACGGAGATGTTGATGACTTATACTTAATCGTTTCAGAATCATTCAAAACAACATGGATTGTTGTGTTGTATGTCGTTTCTATGGCGGCAGTAAGTTTTCATATGGTCCATGGTTTTCAAAGTGGTTTTCAGTCATTAGGATTGAATCACAAAAAATATATGCCTTTGGTTCAGATCCTTAGCACTTGGGTATTTGCGATTATTATTCCAATATTGTTCGCAGCGATGCCTTTGTATTTTTATTTCCAGTAATCTAGTTATTTGTAATTAGTTGTTTGTTACGAATTACTTGTTATACATTTTGCAAAATCATTAACAAATAATCATTAATTAATAGCTAATAGCTGATAACCAATAACACAAAGAAATGAGTTTAAATTCAAAAGTTCCAGAAGGTGCATTAGGAGAAAAATGGACGGATTATCGTTCGACCATGAATTTAGTCGCACCAAATAACAAACGTCGAATTGACATTATCGTAGTAGGAACTGGTTTAGCTGGTGCTTCTGCTGCTGCAACACTCGGCGAATTAGGTTATAATGTAAAAGCATTTACTTTCCACGATAGTCCTCGTAGAGCGCACTCGATTGCTGCGCAAGGTGGTATTAATGCAGCTAAAAATTATCAAAATGACGGTGATAGTGTTTACCGTTTATTTTACGATACTATAAAGGGTGGTGATTACCGTTCTCGTGAAGCGAACGTTCACCGTTTGGCAGAAGTAAGTAGAAATATCATTGATCAAGCAGTCGCACAAGGTGTGCCATTAGCTCGTGAATATGGTGGATTGTTAGCCAATCGTTCATTCGGTGGTGTACAAGTATCTCGTACTTTTTATGCTAAAGGACAAACAGGACAACAGCTACTAATTGGTGCTTATAGTTCTTTGTCCCGTCAGATTTCACTAGGTAATGTAGAAATGTTCAATCGTCATGAGATGCTTGACTTGGTAAAAGTTGATGGCAAAGCTCGTGGTATTGTTACTCGTAACCTATTGACTGGCGCAATCGAAAGTCATTCAGCACATTGTGTAGTTTTGGGAACAGGTGGTTACGGAAACGTATATTATCTGTCTACAAATGCCATGAACTGTAATGTAACAGCAGCTTGGAAAGCACACAAAAAAGGTGCATTCTTCGCTAATCCTTGTTACAATCAGATTCATCCGACTTGTATTCCCGTTTCTGGTGTGTATCAATCGAAACTGACTTTGATGTCAGAATCGTTGCGTAATGATGGTCGTGTTTGGGTGCCAAAAACAGTGGAAGACGCAAAAGCAATTCAGCAAGGAAATAAAACAGCTGAAGATATTGCGGAAGCAGACAGAGATTACTACTTAGAGCGTATTTATCCAGCGTTTGGTAACTTAGTACCTCGTGATGTTGCTTCCCGTGCTGCAAAGTACGTTTGTGACGAAGGTCGTGGTGTTGCGTCAACTGGATTGGCTGTATTTTTGGATTTCAAAGATGCTATCAGAGACCTTGGAGAAAATACCATTCGTGAACGTTATGGTAACTTGTTCCAGATTTATGATAAAATCGCAGGAGCGAACCCATATAAAACGGCTATGAAAATTTATCCTGCTATTCACTATACAATGGGTGGATTATGGGTAGATTATAACTTAGAGTCAAATGTTCCAGGTCTTTTTGTTATCGGTGAAGCGAACTTTTCTGATCACGGTGCAAACCGCTTAGGTGCTTCGGCATTGATGCAAGGTTTGGCAGATGGTTATTTCGTATTGCCTTATACAATCGGTGAATTTTTGTCTGGCGAAATTCGTACACCTCGTTTCACAACAGAAGGTAAAGAATTTAAGCAAGCAGAAAAAGACGTTAAAGACCATTTAAATAAATTAATGAGCGTTGGCGGAAAACAATCTGTAGAGAGTTTTCACCGTCGTTTAGGAAAAATTATTTGGGATCATTGTGGAATGTCTCGTAATGCGGAAGGTTTGACAAAAGCCCGCAAAATGGTTCAAGACCTTAAAGCTGAATTTTACAGCGATGTCTTTGTTCCAGGTACTTCAGATGATTATAATCCAGAATTGGAGAAAGCTGGTCGTGTAGCTGATTTCTTTGAGTTGGGTGAGTTGATGATTGTTGATGCGTTGGATAGAAATGAATCTTGTGGTGGTCACTTCCGTGAGGAATACAGAACCGCAGAAGGTGAAGCGCAACGTGATGATGAAAATTATACTTACGTAGCAGCTTGGGAAAATAATGAAAGTGGCGACCCAATTTTGCATAAAGAAGAGTTAATCTTCGATAATGTAGAATTGAAAACGCGTTCTTACAAATAAGAATATGTTGGCTATAGAAACCCTAATTCTTAAATCATTAGTAATGAAACATCAATAATTTAGATTTTTATTCCTGTTTCATTACCTAATTCGTCATTGATTATGAACATTAATTTAAAAGTTTGGAGACAAAAAAGCCCGAAGGCAAAAGGTGGATTTGTTGATTATAAAGTAAAGGTAAACGAGCATATGTCTTTCTTAGAAATGTTTGACGTGTTGAACGAAGAACTTATTTCTAAGCAAGAAGAACCGATTGCCTTTGAACACGATTGTCGAGAAGGAATTTGTGGAACTTGTAGTATGGTCGTCAACGGTCAGCCGCATGGCCCTATGAAAGGTACAACGGTTTGCCAAGTACATATGCGTTATTATAATGATAACGATACGATTGTGGTAGAGCCGTTCCGTGCGAATGCTTTTCCATTAATCAAAGATTTGGTGGTTGACCGTTCTGCATTTGATAGAATTATTCAATCTGGTGGTTATATTTCTGTGAACACAGGACAAGCACAAGATGGTAATGCTATTCCTATTGAGAAGGAACAGTCAGCTAAAGCGATGGACGCAGCGACTTGTATTGGCTGTGGCGCATGCGTAGCAGCTTGCCCGAATGCTTCTGCGATGTTGTTTACTTCTGCTAAGGTTTCTCACTTGGCATTGTTGCCACAAGGTGAAATCGAAGCGAGTAATCGTGCAACTCAAATGGTCGGTCAGATGGATGAAGAAGGTTTTGGTATGTGTTCTAATACTAGAGCTTGCGAAGCAGAATGTCCTAAAGAAATCTCTTGGGAAAATATCGCTCGTATGAATCGGGAGTATATTTCTTCTTCGTTTGGTGCGGATAAGTAGTTTTTTTTAATTGAAAATTGACAATGGATAATTGACAATTAAGAAATGCCTTGATTAGTGTAATGCTAGTCAAGGTATTTTTTTGTTTTCAATTCTATTAGACTGTCACTATCTGCATTTTTTTTTGTATATTTATGATGTTTTGGAAGCAAAATGAACATGCAAAAGAGTTGTTTTTTTGTCAAAAAATAGGTTATTTTAGTTATATGTCTGGTTATTAGTAGTTTATATATTAAACATTCTACCGATAGAAGAGCGCATCCATTTTAGTGAGGATTGCGACGTGTGTTTTTCACCTTTAAACTCATATTCAAAATCTCATAGAAGAGCGCATCCATTTTAGTGAGGA
>CAZMEH010000250.1:0-2291 GCA_964564885.1 uncultured Saprospiraceae bacterium
TCATTTTGAAGGAATTTCAAATTCCGTTCTTTAATACTTAGGAAATAATTAGTTCGAACCAACATGAAAAATGCTCGTTATGATAGAAAGTCATATTTAGCACTTTTATCAGTTTTCAACAGACAATCTTTTTGCTTATCTGGATTTAAAACCAATACAAAACTCGCTGTTACAACATGTAGCAGCGAGTTTTTTCAAAAGTAACACCAATCGTTTAATTCATAGAATTTAACCTTCTCTCCGCTCCTCAATAATAAACTTACCTTTGCAGGCTTTTAAAAAAAAATTGTTATATGATTAGCAATGGCACAAAATACAATCGATGAATATTTACAAACAAATCGAAGCAGAAATTCAAGCAGCTTCTCATATCGTTATTACAGCGCACAAATCTGCTGATGGAGATTCCATAGGTTCTTCTTTAGGTTTATTACATTTTATTGAGAAATTAGGTAAAAAAGCCGTTGTTTGTCACCCAGACAAAGCGCCAGGTTTTTTATCTTGGTTAGATACGACGGCTATTATTTTGATGGAGGAGAATCCAGAAGAACTCGCAGCGCAAATAAAACAAGCAGATTTAATCTTCTGTTTAGATTACAATGCCATTCACCGTGTAGGGGCAGATATGCAAGTCTTATTAGAAGAAGCGACTGGTAAGAAAATTATGATTGACCATCATTTGAATCCAGAAGATTTTCCTATGATAACGGTTTCTGAAACAACGGCTTCTTCTACGGCTCAATTGATTGTAGATTTGATAGAGCAGTCTGGTCATTTAGAGTTGTTGGATGAAAAAATTGGTACGCCATTATACTTAGGTATTTTAACAGATACAGGTAGCTTTAGATTCAACTCCGTAAAACCACGTACGCATGAGGTTTTAGCTAAACTTTTGGCAGCAGGAGTGGCGCATCATTTAATTCATGAAAAGTTAAGTGATACGAATACGGAAAGTCGTTTGCGTTTGCAAGGCTATGCGATGAGTGAGAAATTAGAGATTTTATACGAACAGAATGTTGCTATTATCTCTTTATCTAAAGAAGAATTGGCGAAGTACAATTATAAAAAAGGAGATACCGATAGTTTGGCTAATTTGCTTTTGTCTATAAAAGGAATGAAGGCAGCGATTGTGTTTACAGAGCGAGATGGAATGATGAAAATTTCTTTCCGTTCAAAAGGCACAGGAAATCCAGTAAATGTGCTAGCAAAAGAACACTTTAACGGAGGTGGACATGCAAATGCTGCTGGTGGTATGAGTGATTTAACGGTAGCGGAGACCTTAGAAAAGTTGAAAGGATTGATTCCTCAGTATTTTCAAAAATAAGAATAGGAAGCGTTTTATATATATTTTGATTTTCCTAAGAAATAATGATGAGATCTATTTTTGAAAAGCCTTGAATGAGTAGCGTTACTGATTCAAGGCTTTATTAATTCAAGTTTTAGATTTTATAAAGATAAATCGAATATATTTGCGGAATATCAAAGACGTTGACGTTTACTAAACTTTCAAAGTTTAGTAAACGTGATTTTAGTTTCATATGAAAATATAAACATTCTACATGCAAATTTTAAAAACCCATTATCATCCTAAAGTGACTACTTTAGAAAATAAATCTATTTTCACGAGGCTAGCGACTAGAAGTATAGCGATGCAAGGTGATACCATTTTATTAATGTACACGGAAAGATATGAAGACTATAGTCTTCCTGGCGGCGGCTTAGATTTGGGCGAAAGTAAAGTCGAAGGAATGATGCGAGAGCTGAATGAGGAAACGGGAGCGGAAGACATTGAAAACATAAAACCTTTTGGTGTTTACGAAGAGTATCGACCATGGCATAAGGCAGATTATGACATTCAGCATATGATTTCTTATTGTTATACTTGCGAGATTAACAAGGAACTTGGTCGTTCAAGTATGGAGTCTTATGAAGTGAAAAATGGAATGAAAGCGGTATGGATTAATATTCATGAAGCTATCCAACATAATTCAAATACAATGGCGACCAGCGATAAAAAAGGGATGTCTATTGAACGGGAAACTTTTTTGTTAAAGCTTATAGCTGAAAATGTCGGTTAAAAAATAACCTGCTTGTTATTAGTCTTTATTCACAAAAGTTAATATGCCTGCAAAATCATCTTTTAATTTTAGTCCTGCCTGCGAAGGCACGACAGGCAGGCTTCGTTAGTTTTTCATCAGATAGCACGGCTATCTTCCTCTAAACTGCCTCGTCTAAAATCATCCCGAGTGTTCGGGATTCGACTATAAGAACTTTTGTGAATAAAGACTAAT
>CAZMEH010000251.1:0-2713 GCA_964564885.1 uncultured Saprospiraceae bacterium
GTAATGGCACAAGAAAAAGCGTCTCTTGAGTCTAAAGATACTACTTATTGGAAGAGTAGTTTTTCGCAAGGATTGAATATTATGCAACTAGCCGTTATCAATCCAAAAATAGGAAGCGGTGTGAATATACTTAGTCTTGGTGGAGATATTAGCCTTTCTGCCATATATGATTCTGACAAGATATACTGGATCAATCAGTTGAATTGGCAATTTGGAGTGCAGCGACTTGGTGCAGGTAAATTACTGAATGGCGGTTCAATTCCTTTTACTAAAAGCTTAGATTTACTCACTTTTACTTCTGATTTATATATTCCGTTCAAACCTAAGTCTTCATTGTATTATGGTGGATTTGTTCAATTTTTGAGCCAAGGGCTACCTACTTTTCAAGGCAACTTATTAGTAGATAATACACCCGATAATAGTGGAAAAGTGTTTTCAAAATTACTTTCACCAGCACAGGTAGAAATTGCACCAGCCATCGCTTATGTCTCTAAGAATAAGAAAATTAACATTACTTATTCGCCAATATCCTACAAAGCAATTATTGTTGCGGATGATAGTATTGCCGCTTTAGGTGTGCATGGTAATCCAGTAGAAAGATTAGGTAACGAGGTTATTTCTTACGAAAATATAGATAATCAATTTGGGTCTTTCTTGGGAATAGTATATAGAGATGCTTTCTTTGATAAAAAATTAACACTTAATACTAGACTTTCTCTTTATTCCAATTACTTCAATCATCCAGAACGAATAGATGTAATTTGGAATGCAGACATTGGTGTGAAGTTATTCAAAAAAGTACAACTTGCCTTAAAGCTCAACCTTTTATATGATTACGATATACAAATCTTACAGTCAGATAGTAACCGACCAATGGCTGAATGGGAACTAGGAAGAGGTGTGAATTTTACAGAGCAATTAATAATTAGATACAAACTAGTCTTCTAAATATAATAAGAATAGACAAACAAGGCAAGGTCCGAAACTTTAGACCTAATACCTAATCACAACAAATCATTTCAATTGGAATTAGTAACATTACTTAGACAAGAAACGTCAAAAACTTCCTATCCTTTAGTTGGATATAGTGCTTTATCAGGTGCAGCTAGTGCGGCTTTGATAGGCATTATCAATACTGCGGCAGAAAAAGTAACTAATGATACACTCAATTGGGAATTATCGATTCTTTACGCATTGTGCTTAGGGATTGTTTTTATTACTAAACGCTATGTATTAGATGAATCCGCGGTATTGGTGGAAACGATAGTCAATAGGTTACGACACCGCCTAGCAGATAAGGTCAGGCATACGGAACTCAATACATTAGAAAAAAATGGTAGTGCGACCATTTATGCACGAATTAGTCAAGATACAACGACCTTATCCAATGTTTCTACGTTGGCTATTCATGGTATTCAACATGCCGTTGTCATTAGTTTCACGCTGTTGTATATTTCATCTATTTCTCTCTGGTCATTCTTCATAATCACAGCAGGACTGGCTATTGGCGCATTGTATTTTATGGGCTTGGCAGATACCTTTAGTAAAATGTGGCAAGAGGTTTCCAAAAAACAAACACAGTTTTTTGAAAAGTTAAACTTTATCATCATAGGTTTTAAGGAAATCAAGATTAACCGTTTGAAAAATGAAAAAGTTTTTCGCAATTACACAAAAGTTAATAATGAATTAAGAAATCAGCGTATCAAAACGACAAAAAACTACAACATCAGGTTGTTATTTACAGAAAGTTTCTTCTATATCCTATTGGGAGTTGTCTTATTCGCTTTGCCAAAACTTCATGCAGAGCATTCAGATGTGTTGATAAAAGTAGTCGCTTCTGTTCTGTTTATCATTGGGCCACTGAATGAAATATTATTTGCTGTACCAAATATTGCGAATGCTAATAATTCTGCTATGAATATTATGAATTTAGAAAAAGAGTTGGAAGAGGAACTGGAAAAACTTGGAAAAAACCGCTTGAACCCAAATTCACCAGAAGCTTATAAGTCTTTACCATTCAATAAAAATTTGGTTTTATCTCAGTTGGCCTTTAAATATCCGACCACAAAAACAGGGATGAATTTCCAAGTAGGGCCGATTGACTTAGAAATTAAAAAAGGAGAACTCATTTTTATTACAGGAGGGAATGGCTCTGGTAAATCTACTTTCTTAAAGCTATTTACAGGTTTGTACAAGCCTACTGGAGGACATATTATGCTAGACCAGAATGAGGATAAAAGAGGAACATTGGTCAATTTGCAAAACTATCAACAGTATCAAAACCTATTGAGTACCATATTCAGTGATTATCATTTGTTTGACCAACTCTATGGTGTAGAAGGAGAGGTAGATCCAGAGACGGTCAATTCGGTATTGGAAATGATGGATTTACCAGCCAAAAAGGTATCGTTTCAAAATGGTGCGTTTACTTCTATTCGATTGTCTAGTGGTCAGAAAAAACGCTTGGCATTGGTCACTTCAATTATAGAAGACAAAGGTATTCTCATTTTTGACGAAGTAGCAGCAGACTTAGATCCAACTTTTAGAGATAAGTTTTATTATGAATTATTACCCGCACTCAAAAAAAGAAACAAAACAATACTAGCGGTTTCGCACGATCAACAATATTGGTTAGTACCAGATAGAATGTTGCATTTTCAAGATGGTAGTATAAAAGAACTATCCAGAGAAGAAATGAAATCTCTTGTAGAAA
>CAZMEH010000252.1:0-4766 GCA_964564885.1 uncultured Saprospiraceae bacterium
GGATTCAAAGAAAAAACAAAACGGGCTTTAGCCCATCACAGCGCAATGTTGGACTAAAGTCCTCTTTTTTTAATTTCAGTATCCACGAGCTAAAGCACGTGGCAATAGATATTAAAGCATTGATAATCATATAATTGCAATCCTCCTTGACGCCAATCCGAGGTTTCGGGACAAGTTTAGGAATTAGGGAAATTTAAAGTGTAAGAATCGAAACTGCAAAGTTTCCATGTTATGTTTTCATCATATTTCAGGATTAGTACCTTTATTCATAAATAACTGACACCTATATTTTAATTTAAATAATTGAAAATCAATAAATTCTAGCTACTCCTAACTATCAACTATTTATTGCCTACTACTTGCTGCATTAGACATTTCTAAAATAGAAAGAGTGCTTCACAATAATTGTGAAGCACTCTTTTTTTTATCATTTAAAGAAAATTCAATTCTATCGTACTAATAGAACTTCACCGCTTTCTTCAATAAGTGTTCCATCTGGAGTTCTTATTATGATATCGTAAATGTAAGTATCCTGTGGCATGTCTTCACCGTTGAAAGTTCCGTCCCAACCTTGACCGGCAGTTGTTGTACTAAATACAACATTACCAAATCTACTGAATACATTAAATTTAACTATTTCATAAGTACTTGTTGATGAAATAAAGTTAAACGTACTGTTCGTTGCATCATTATTTGGCGTAAATACATTTGGTACACCAAACTTTGGAGGAACAACTGTAATCGTAAATGTAGCTGTTTCAGAACAACCTGCTGCTGACGTTACTGTCACCATATAAGTCGTTGTAACACTAGGCGTAGCTACTGGATTTGGACAATCAGAACAACTTAAACCATCAGCCGGAGACCAAGAATAAGTTAATGTTCCTACTGGATTTGATCCTGCTGGATCAACCGTTGTATTTACATTAACAGATAATCCTAAATCAATTGTTTCATCGGCATTAGAAGCAATTGTAAAGTTACCGCCAACATTTATAGTCGCTTCATCTGTAGCAGTACACTGGCCATTGTCAGCTAATATGGTATAAGTCGTAGTTGCCGCTGGCGTTGGATTAATAAAGTTGTTATAACCCAAATTATTACCTGCATCATCTGTCCAAGAATAAGAAATACCTTCATCTGTAGTTCCTAAATCAACCGTCTCACCTTCACATATGGTTTCGTCTTCTCCAATATTTGGATTTGGAACTTCCAAAACAATCATTGTAACTGTATTTACTTCTGTACATTCGCCATCCGCAGAGGTAAACGTAACCACATAATCAGTTGAACCAATAGGGGCATCCGCAGCAGTAAACGCTGGAGAACCACAATCACTACAACTCAATCCGTCTGTTCTATCCCAAGAATATGTAAACCCTGGAAGATTAGAATTAGAAACGATTTGACCAGTTTCGCCGACACAAAGTGTATCGTCTCCTTCTGTTGTTACTATATATGGTATAACATCTATTGATAATGTTGAATCTGGACAAACACCGTTTCCAACAATTACTGTAAATGTTTGGTCTACTTGAGTTAAAATAAATGGATCAATGATAGTTGAGTCACTCAATAAATCACCAAAGTCCCAATCAACGAAATCTAAACCTGAACCCGTTAATGGCATTTGTTCTGTATCACCACACATCAATAATGTATCTGGTAGGTTAACTACTAATTCATCACGAATGATAACGACAGCTGAATCGTAAGGTTCTGGCGTAGCACAACCTGACAATAAGAATAAAGTTACTGGTTCTGCTGGTTCTTCAATACCATCTACTACTGGAATAACATCTATCGTATAGCTAGTTCCGCCACCTGGTATAGTCTGAGTAGTACCGTTCGGGAAATAAGCAATCACTTGATTATTGAAAAATTCAATTGAATCTGGAATAAATCCGTAATCAATTCCTTCTGTCGCCTGTTCTGGTCCAGTTGCAGTTTCTATAACAACTACTGTAGATAAACCTGCTGGAGGTGGAACTAATAAGTCAATTGTAAATTTACCATCTTGACATCCTTCTGCTGCATTTACAATTGTTCCACTTGAGTTTCCACTAGCCGAAGAAATCGTAGCTGCATTAGAGAATAAACTATTTGCTCCAATAAGAACACCTGCATCTACTGCTGCATCATTAACATCAGCAATTGCCAAACGTACATGATACCAATTACAAGGTATTACGTCAGCTTCTGCTTTTAAGATAGTCGTATGACCATCATGTTCTAATACATTGTAATTAAGATCTCCTACTTGATCATTTCTAAGATAGTAATTTGAATTAATACTTCCATTTACGGTGTTAATCGTAATAGGTGTTGTTGTACCTGGAACGTAAGCTAAGTTTAGCTCCGTATTTCCATCTAAGATTCCAGGACCTTTCACTAAAAAGGCAAATAAATCATGATTAGAATTTCCTGAACCTACTTGTTCTTCATACTCTTCTGACATGAACATATAGTCAAATACCAATTTATCATTTGGTGCATAAACATCAAACTCTAAAATACAAGCATCAAACGTTGCTGTAGTATTTGCACCGTTCAATGTATTGGCAATAGCTGTTAAAGTAGAATCTCCAACTGAACCAAGAATTGTACTTGCATACAAGGTACCTTGATTAGGACCTTCAATTTCTGTTGCTCTACCATTTGTTAAAACGATACCACCATCTAAGAAAGTTAAACCATCACTAACGCCACCAGAGAAAACACCATATGCACTTTGTGGACATTGAAGAATTGCATTATCAATCAATACGCCTTGTGCCGCAATGTTTCTTACTAAACTATCTGCTGATACGTTATCATCAACCTGTAATGGACATGGTGCGTCTTGAACTAAAATATCAAAACTTGTACATCTTGAACCACAATCACCTGGCTGAGAAGAAACGACAATATAGTAAGTACCTGGATCAACCAATTGAACGGTTAATATTTCAGGATTACCTGTTGCCTCTTCTGCTGATGCTAAACATTTAGTTGCATCTGCAATTGGACAACCATCCATTACAAAAACACCTGTGTTTGAAGCAGTACCCGACAATTTAACATTAATACATTCGTTACCAGCCGACTCGTAAGTAAATACAAAATCTTCTCCATTCATATATTGACTTCCACAAGCATCACTTGCATCAAAATTAATTCCTGCTCCACAAGTTGTCATACCTGGACGATTGTAAGGCAAAGAAGGAATTAAAGTCGTATCCGTACAGTTACTAATAGGCGGAGGCGGAGGACAAGAGCTATTACAAGCCCATTCCATTTCAAAACCTGCATCTTGAACAGTACCATCCGAACGGAAGCGCAATGTGATTGCACCATACGATGGAACAGAAACTACCGTATTTGTTCCTTGATCACAAATCTCCGTAAATAAACTATCTGGATCTACAGTACTACCGAAGTAAACTTCTAATTTATCCAAAGATGGAGAAGGCTCAAAAGAGTAATTACTGAAAAACAAGTCAATACAAGTATGTGGATCAGCAGGATCAAGCGTGTAAGTATAATCTTCTAATGCTCCATAGTCACCTGTAGCACCACCACTATCAGTCATACCGCAAGAACACTTAGTTGAAGTACCTCCTGTTGTCGTGTTATCTAAAACAATGGGTTGACAATATGGATTGATTTCACCGCCACCTGTTGGGATAGTAATGTCACCACCATAACTAGCTACTCTAATATAGTAATCCGTAGCAGGATCTAAAGCTATCAAAGTAAGTTCTGTAGTTGTACTACCTACTGGATCATTATTTATACAGGCAACTGTAAAAAACACCTGCGTCGATAGATTACAAAATCCTCTTACTACATCAAATGCAGGAGAACCCGCAGAAGACGCATCTACTGTAATTTTAATCTTATAATCGGTAAAGACTGTTCCAGTGTTGAATTTGAACCAAATGTCCTCAACAGTAGAAATAACCGGAGGCGGAACTACTGTATTCAGGCAATTATCAGTAAAAGTACCCGTATTCGAAGGTGTAGCTAAATTTGTACTACCTGAAAACAGCCCTGAGCCATTTGTTAATGGTACAGTTATCGCCTGATAGCAAGAATCATTTGCTGGTTGTGCAAACGCTGCCAACGATGATAATACAAAAATGAGTGTTAAAAATCGTTTCATGTAATAAAATTTTGATGTAGCGGTTTTAATGTATTTCTGATGGTGTAATGATAATTATTTGTCATCACATCAAGATTGGTTAATTGAATGTCCATATAAAATTATATTGTAACAAGTACAATTATATCTAAAATAGACTGTAATCTGAAATTATATTCCTAAATCTTATATAATTGCAATCAATTATGCAGATTCAAAAATATTGTTTTCAAGAAGTTTGAGTGTCTAAATTAAAAATTTTAATGCGCTTTTAATAAATCTAGGTCTTATTATATTCATTAATGTACTAATGAAGTCAATTTTCATCGCTTCACCGTTCTATTGTTTCACTGTTTTATTGATTAGAACAAACAAAATTACTTGAATAACGAGTTCTAACAATAGGCAGTAAGACTACAAAGCCATGAAAAGTAATACCTTTAAATAGCTACTCTTCTCGATTGAAGAATATTTTATAGAAATACATTCCTTTTTCCTTATCGTAACCCTTTTCCATATATTTTTCGTTGGCGTTAGGTTCTTCTGGATTCGGGTTAATTTTTATTTCTACTTTCGTATCTAATTTAATAATACTTTTAAATTTTTTGCGCATTGTTTCTAAAGCAGATTTAGAAATAACAAA
>CAZMEH010000253.1:0-2729 GCA_964564885.1 uncultured Saprospiraceae bacterium
CGAATAAAAAAGAAGAGTTTCTAATGGTGCAACTTTGACTTTCACAAGGAAAGCTCAAGATGAATTATCACTATTGAATATCAATTATAATATTACTACAGATGATATCGAGAATGCAATTTTGAATCTTTCTACTGAAGATTACTACAGAGGAATAAATTCTTCAGGGTAAGCAGACTTTGATGTTTGTGCTTTTTATGCATGCGTAGGGGCAGATGATATTGGAATTTATTTAAAATATGGACTTGAAGTAAATGGTTTACAAATTTTGATATTTTCTAATCATACTCCAGTGCATTCAATCACAAACAAATAACAACAGAACAGAAAAGAACCATGCAAGAATTACTATTTGATTTTATCTCAAAATACATTTCACTAACCGAAGCTGAAAAGGAAGCGATAGTTTCTTTAGATATTTTTCAAGCAGTAAAAAAAGGAACGACTTTACTCAAAGAAGGACAGCATTCAAAAGACGGTTATTTCGTTTTAAGAGGGTGTATCCGAACTTATTATATCATAGAAGGAGAAGAAAAAACAACGGCATTCTATACCGAAATGGAAGGTGTCACGCCAAATTGTGTTTTATTTAAAAAACCTTCCGAATACTATATTGCGACAACAGAAGATTGCATAGTTGCCATTTCAAATCCAGATATGGAAGCCGAAATATTTGAGAAATTTCCGAAATTTGAAACACTTTGTAGGGTATTGTCAGAAGAACTTCTAGCCAAACAACAAATTAGTTTTGATGACTTTAAAACTTCCTCTCCCGAGCAACGATACTTGAATATGTTGCAAAAAAGACCTGACCTCATTCAGCGTGTGCCTCAACATCAATTAGCAAGTTATTTAGGCATCAAGCCGCAGTCATTAAGTAGGTTAAGGGCAAGGATTCTTGAAAAAAGTAAACGTTAGATTTCACTACTTAACTTAAGTGAACGTTTTTCACCTGCTTGCCCTTGTATATTTGCAATATCATAATTAACAAATAATGGTTCTTTAAAAATTATTGTGGAAAAGTAATTTTCAAAGAAAATTAATAGTAAAACGCCTTGCCCACGAGAAATCGTGGCAAGCTGTGTGCCGTTAACCGTGTGCCGTTTGCCGTTTCTTGAAACTTCCACAATAATTTTCAAAGAACCCAAATAATTAAAGATATGCAAAGTAAGATTTTAGCCATTGGTTTCGTCTTAATGTTGGCAGTTAATTTACCACTCAATGCCCAATATACTAAGCAAGACACTACGTTTAAAAAGTGTTTCATTGGCAGTACTTTCTTTATGTTAGGGAATTTCGCACAAGTCAATAAACCTGATTTTGTACAACTGAACCTAGGTTATCGCTTGACAGGCAAAGATGTCGTGTCATTAGAATTGAAAACTTGGAAATATGCTTGGTCGCTCGGTATTCCTTTTTATGGCGAATCATTTGAAGCACCCGAAGAAGAATTTCCAGGATATATTAGAGAGTTCGGTGTTGCTGTTGCGTATCAAAGGTATCTCTGGAAAGGATTATACGCAGGTGTACACGTTATGAATGCATTCCAATCTTTTGTTGATGATAACGGTCAAAAAATAGATAATGGATTTCAAATATTCAATACGTACCGAGCAGGTTATCATTTCAAGCTATTCAAAGACCGATTTTTTATTGAGCCGTCGATGGGAATCACGCATCGTCCTTATCACACAGAAATGCCAGAATCTTTTAAGCAAATGGACGATAAATGGAATAAATTCCTATTGGGTGAACCAGGTTTGCATTTTGGATTTAATTTTTAATTTGGCTAAACCTATAAAGCTGTCAGACGACTCAAAGTCGTCTGACAGCTCATTCCCAATAAAAAAATCCTACCAACCACGATATAAGTTCTGTATTCTAGTACTCTTTTCACTCGCTTTAATGATAGCAATATAACGGTCAAGTTGTTGCACGACGCTATCAAAATCATCTCGATTGCTTAGTTTGTTACTTCCTGCTTTGATAACTTTGGCAGCATGATATCTTTTCCAATTATAACCATCTTCTTGCGCAATAATTGAAATTAGCATCGTGTGTTTCTCAATAGTTGCTTTATCCGCTTTTAAAAGTAATTCGGTATATAAACTGAAAAACTTTGACGCATAAAACCCATCAATATCAACCGCATTTTTATAAAAGAAATCCAAGTATTTAATGTCTTTAGTATCAGCGAAAATCTCCGCAATACCCGTTACTATTCTAGGATAAGTTTCAGTGCGAAGTTGTTCCGCCACTTTCAATGCAGCTTTTTTGTCTAGTTCTTGCAAAGCATTCAATCTAGCTGAAATAACAGAATAAGACTGCTCATTATTTTTAGCAAAAGCTTCTAATAGGAGAGGAGTTAAGGCTTCGTCTTTTGCCATTTTTAACTTGTTGACGCTACCAACACGCACTTGCGAATGCGGATGATAAAGCAATTCTCGAAGCTTTCCTATGTTTTCGTCCGTAACTTTTGAACCGTTGATAGCTTGATAAACGATTAACCAAAAATCATCACTCAATGCTTCTAATTGAAGCTGTCTCACCTTGTCTGTGTTTTTTGTACTCAATGCAGAAAGTGACGCATAGCGATCCAAAAAACGAGGTGCGTTTTTGAATTGATAAATAAGTTCGTCCGTGCTTTTTTTGTAAGCTATCGTTCCAACTAATATTTTATCTGCATCCAAATTCACTAAAACAGGCTTATTTTTAACTTTAAAATTAAA
>CAZMEH010000254.1:0-1947 GCA_964564885.1 uncultured Saprospiraceae bacterium
AAAATTGGAAAATTGGAAAAAAATTTAGCTTGCTAAATTTATATTCTCTAGCAACTGTGCGGCATTCCATTAGCCAGTTCTCGCCACACGCATTCCATCATTCCAATCTTCCAATCTTCCAATCCTCCAACAAAAAAACTATGGCAAAAACAAACTATCAACAAGACGTTTTTGAAGTCACTCGACTCATCCCTTTCGGTCGAGTATCAACTTATGGCGATATTGCGAAGTACCTTAATTTGGGTTCAGCTAGAATGGTTGGCTGGGCGTTGAATAAGAGTTTTACAGGCGAACAAGCTGTGCCTGCTCATCGTGTAGTTAATCGTAAAGGTGAACTTTCTGGAGCAAGTCATTTTCCAACTCCGACCATGATGAGCGAACTTTTAGAAAATGAAGGCGTTATAATAGAAGACAATAAAATTAAAAATTTTGAAAAATTAGTCTGGAAGCCAATAGAACACCTGTAATCTAATAAATTCAACTATAATATTGCTACATATTTAAAATATCAGTATTTTGTTGCGCAAAACTAAAAGGGAATGAAAGTACCACAAATAACGCTCTATTTACTACTATTTGGATTATTGATAATCGGAAGTAGTAACACCAACTCTTCAACTACATTAATATGGGAATCTGACCGAAAGTTGTCGTGGGATGATTTTCAAGGCAAACCAGATTATAATTTTGACGATGTTAGCGCACTGACTTCATCTGGTATTATTCACTACAAAGGCTGCGAAGACGGCAATATCGTCTATAAGGTACAAGCCTATTTTGAAAAAACCAGTTCTTGGGTAAAACCCGAAGCATATACCAATCATCACCTTTCTCACGAGCAAATCCATTTTGACATTACCGAATTGTATGCTAGAAAATTGCGTAAATCTTTAGAAAAACGTAAATTCAGGTGTGGTGAAGAAGAACGTTTTGATGCTTTTGTGGCCAACTTTCTACGCAAATGGCAAACGGCTCAAATCCGTTATGATAACCAAACGCACTATAGTATGAAACCTGCTATTCAAAATGAATGGAAATATTTAATTGCAATGGAGTTATCTTTATATGATAGCTATAGGAATACAGAAGGATTTTAAAATCAAAAGAAACAAGCTTTTTGCCAAATCTTTGAGATTTCGCAAATATATTTTTCTAATAAAAAACCGTATTGTGCTTGGCATAATACGGTTTTTTCGTTTTTAAAGAAGCTATTAATATTTAGAAACCTTATATTTAAAGGTAACTTATTTTCGGTTCTTTGACAATTTTTGCCATTTTCATCCAATGGGTCATGCCCCATTGGATAAAAGGAGATGTTCGTTTTGGCAAAAACTATAAAAGAACATTATTAAAGTATGGTAACCATTACATTCATAAATCTGGTCATGTAGATTTTGGTAGTTAACGAAATTGTATGCAATTTGGCGAAGGTAGCAAATTGTCTTTTGGAAAATTGGCTCGAATTACAAATGAATATAGTATTGATGGTTTGATGAAATTGAATATTTATATGAAAGGCGGTGAAGTTGATTTAAGTCAATTAGATGCAGAATCTAGTGCATTAGTTAACTTGATTTACGATTCGCCTGATGCTACTTTTTCTAAAAATATTAAAATACTAGGCAACCCTGTCAAGGAAAACGTTCGTATTAGTATTATAAATGATGCAACGGCTGATATAAAAGTTATTTTAACGGCTGCCAATGGGCAAACGGTCTATCACGAAATCATTGAAGTTCAAAAAGGTTACGATGAAATGCAAATACCTACATTGGGATTAGCGAATGGTTTGTATTTTTTAACCGTTCAATCAAACACCAAAATTTTTACAGAAAAGGTTATCATTTTGAAATAGACCATTATACAAAATAAAAAAATGAACACAAAGCCACAGAGAAATTAGTATTGAAAATCAATGAGTTAACTCTGTGTCTTTGTCTCTCCGTA
>CAZMEH010000255.1:0-2261 GCA_964564885.1 uncultured Saprospiraceae bacterium
TATTAATGGCTACCTTTACGTTGTTTAAGTTTAATTAGACTAACGACTAAAATTTATTGATTATGAATTCGTATCCGCTTTCACAGCGAGTACTTAATATGGAAGAGTCTGCTACCATTAAAATGGCGCAAATGGCTCGAAATTTAAGTGCAGAAGGTCATGATGTTATCAGCCTTAGCTTAGGAGAACCAGATTTTGACACACCTGAACACATCAAGGAAGCTGCTAAACAGGCTTTGGATGATGGTTATACCAAATACACGCCTGTTCCAGGTTTGGTTGAATTACGAAAGGCGATTAGTCATAAGTTTAAACGAGACAACGATCTTGATTATGACGTTAATCAAATTGTCGTGTCAACAGGAGCGAAGCAATCTATCGCTAATCTTGCCATGGCATTGCTTGATGAAGGTGATGAAGCTATCGTTTTTGCCCCATTTTGGGTGACTTATGATGCGATTATTAAGCTGAATGGTGGTATTCCTGTTTATGTTACCGCAGGAATTGACGAAGATTATAAAGTAACAGCAGAACAAGTTGAAGCTGCTATTACGGATAAAACTAAGTTTATCATTTTCTCTTCGCCTTGTAATCCAACAGGTTCTGTTTATACCGCAGAAGAGTTGAGTGAAATCGCTGATGCGGTTAGTAAATATCCAAATATCGTAATTATTGCAGATGAAATTTATGAATACATCAATTTCACAGAAAGCAAAAAACACGTCAGTATTGGTTCATTTGAAAGCGTAAGAAACCAAACCGTTACGGTGAACGGTTTTGCAAAAGGCTTTGCGATGACAGGTTGGCGTTTGGGTTATATTGGCGGACCACTTTGGTTAGCTAAAGCTTGTGCTAAACTTCAAGGTCAGTCTACTTCAGGTGCAAATGCTTTTGCTCAAAAAGCTGCGGTTACGGCATTAATGGCTGATATGACGCCATCTTATGATATGCGTGACGAGTTTTTGCGTCGTAGAGATATTATGATTGGTTTGTTGCGTGATATTCCAGGTTTCAGAGTGAATACACCACCAGGAGCGTTTTATATCTTTCCAGATATTAGCGATTATTTTGGTAAGTCTGACGGAACTGTGACGATTAATTCATCAGATGACTTTTGCGAATACCTATTAGCAAATGCTTATGTAGCAGTGGTTACAGGTGCAGCATTTGGCGCAGAAAGTTGTTTTAGAATTTCTTACGCTGCATCAGAAGACAAACTAAGAGAAGCGGTTCGACGTATTAAAGAAACGTTGGCGAAACTGAAATAAGTAGTATTTAGGTAGATAGGTAGTAAGTGTTAGGTAGTAGGTAATCAAATGGTTATCGAACTACTTAACACTTACTATTTATGTTGGTGAAGGTTGGAAATTAAGTTTTCAATGAAATAGTAATTAAGTTTAATAAAAACAATCTTTCCGTCAAGCGAAGCGTCCGTCAATCGTCAAGCGAAGCGTCCGTTGACCGTTTTCTCCGAATCAACCATTCTGCCAGCATCAAATTAGGAATCCAACCGAGCCAAGCTACCGCTCTATACATATCCATCGGTGGCGGTGCTAAAGTTATTGCAATGATATATTTCCACGCACGAAGCGTTAAAGCAGATAATGTTAACGCAAAACTACGTATCATCCATTCCTTGTGCGCTTCAAAATCTTTATTTAATGCGGTTTGCCAAGCCTTAGCCGTTGTAATGAACCATGCAAAAGCCAGCATTATAAAAGCAATTCGAGAAATCAAACCGCCATTTGCAAGAAAAGACATCACTAACCCAGAAGGAGCAGAAAGGAGTAAAATGATAAAAACATAAGATTTACCAATAAAGCGATGCGCACGTTTGTAGTTTTTTAAAAAATAATCGGAGAACTGCGTAAGTCCTGCGATTAATAAAAACACACTTGTAAATACGTGAACGTAAAAAGCAACTTGCCAAATCGGAATCGTTCGAGCGGATCTTTTGATGCGGAGAAAAGCTACATTTTCACCAATCGCCAAATATGGCAAGGTAAGTTTCACCATTAAATAGGTGAAAAACAATAAAGTCAACCATAAAAATACACGCCAAATCAATTTTGTATCTAGCATAGGTAAAAGTATTAACAAAAGTAATGGTTCTTTGAAAATTATTGTGGAAAAGTAATTTTCAAAGAAAATCAATAGTAAAACGCCTTGCCGTGCGCCGTTAACCGTTTGCCGTTTGCCGTTTCTTGAAACTTCCACAATAATTTTCAAAGAACAAAAGTAATTAAAAGAAATTATCAAAG
>CAZMEH010000256.1:0-1922 GCA_964564885.1 uncultured Saprospiraceae bacterium
ACGTTGATGGAAATCAATTGATTTTGTATTTTGCTGGTGAAAATAGATTAAATCCACCTTGGAAAGTTTAATTAAGCCTAAGATTCGGACGCCTCAAAGGCGTCCAAACCTTACTTCTAATGAACCTTTTTAAAATAAAAACATGAAAATAGTTGCAATTTCTGATACTCATGGGTTACATCATTCATTGAAATTGCCAAAAGGTGATCTGTTGATTCATGCAGGTGATGTGTCTCGACGAGGTTTGCCACTAGAAATTGATAGTTTTTTGAAATGGTTTAGTGCGCAAGATTTTAAATATAAAATTTTCATAGCAGGAAATCATGATTATTTTTTTGAAAAAAAAGCTGCGGCTAAGATTGCAGAAGTGATTCCAGAAAATGTGATTTACTTGAATGATACAAATGTTGTCATAGAAGGAATTAAAATTCATGGTTCGCCCGTTCAGCCTTGGTTTTATGATTGGGCGTTTAATCGAAAAAGAGGAGCGGAGATTGACAAACATTGGCAATTGATACCAAACGACACAGATATATTAATCACGCATGGCCCGCCATACGGCAAGTTAGATAAAGTGGTCAACGGTGAATTAGTTGGTTGTAAAATGCTTGCTAAGAAAATCGAAGAAGTGAAACCAAAGAAAGCCATCTTTGGACATATTCACGAAGCATATGGAGAATTGATCGAAAATGAGGTGCATTATATAAATGCAAGCGTTGTAAATTTTCATTATAAGCTAGTAAATAATGCAATTGAGTTTGAAATGTAGAAATTGTTTCCCATTTACTTGAAAATACTCTACTTTCTTGTTTTTTAGGAGGAAACAAATTAGTAAATTTGTCAGAGGTGATTAATTGAAGCTGAAAAGTGAATATTAATGATACAATTTTGAAAACTACTTGCTTAAACATAGAACCTATTTAAGAACTCATCCTGAAACTATTGATAAATACTCGACCGAGTAAAATGAAGCATTTGTCAAGCGGGTTAGCAAAGAGTTTTTAAACAGGTTTATATAATCAAATACTAGTGCTAAGACTTTTACGAACTAATCAACCGCTTGTTATCTTATTAATCTTGCTATATGCTTTTATTGTTAGAGTATATACTTTTACTTCTGTTCCGAATTGGGAACCGCTCAACTCCAACTTGATAAGCGATTATATTTATAGTTTAGTTGGCGTGAATACTTTTGCAAATAGTATTGCTGCATTATTTTTAGTAGTCATTCAAGCCGTTGCCATCAACTTGGTGGTTAATAATTATAAGATGGGTCGAGAATTGACCTATTTTCCTGCGATGTCCTATGTCTTATTGGCTAGTGCGATTCCAGAATTTCTTTATCTCTCGCCTGCTTTGATGGGAAATACCTTTGTCATGATTGCGATTGCTGGAATGTTTGGATGGTACCGTAAATATGAAGCATCGGCACAAATATTCAATGTAGGATTTTGGATTGCAATTAGTGCGATGTTCTATTTTTCTAATATCGCTTTTTATTTTCTTGCTATTATTGCCTTGTTTAACTTGCGTTCATTTCAATTGAATGAATTGTTGATTTTAACAATTGGCTTGTTTATTCCATACTTTTTTGTTGGCGTTTATCAGTTTTGGTACGATGGATTTAATGTATTCATGAGCCAATATGTTTGGAGTAATTTTAGCTTTTTAGATTGGAAAATCGAAGGAATTACTTATAATTACTTAAAAATAGTATTCTTTATTGGTCTATTGATTTGGGTCTTTTCACAATCACAGGCTTATTTTTTCAAAACAAATATTCAAAATCAAAAATATATTACCATTCTTTTTTGGTGTATGCTTATCGCAATAATTCCTGGACTCTTTCAATCAAATTTAGGATTAGACCATTTATTATTATTGTGTTTGCCACTTTCCATATTTATTGGATTTAATTTAAT
>CAZMEH010000257.1:0-2382 GCA_964564885.1 uncultured Saprospiraceae bacterium
ACGACTTGCCCACGAGGTTTCATAGTAAGTTATGCGCCGTCAACCTTGTGCCTTGTGCCGTGCGCCGTGTGCCGTGTGCCGTGTGCCGTTTCTTCAAACTTCCACAATAATTTTCAGAAAGCCCATTAAATCTAGTGTTTAGGTGCTCGTTCCCAAACCTCTGGACATTTAGATTTTATCAACTGTCTAGCCTTTTTTTTAAAAGCAGAATTTGCTCCTTTTTGCCCATATTCATCTAGTTTTTTGTCCATGCATTCCTGTGATTCATTCCAGACTTCGTCATAGACTATCGTCACCGCAGCAAGACTATCAATCAAACCTTGTACTTTCAAAGTATCTTGAAGTTCCATGATATCTGCTAATGGTTGCAAACATTTACAATAATCCTTAGCGGCACGTTTTGGAGAAACACCACAACTTGACAAAAAAGTAGTCGTGATTAATAAAGCTGTATATAATATAGATTTCATTTTCAAACTGGTGTGTGATTTATTTGTTGAACTAGAATTGTTCAAAAGTAAACCGCTTTCTAAAAAGAATGAAATAAAAGAGGTTGTTTTTTTAGAATATATTTTTTTGAGTGCTAAATTAGTGCGTTAGACTTACCAAGTTTTGAAAACATTGGTAAGCCTAGGCTTGTATTTTGACTACAAAAAAGGCTTTAAAATAATATTGAACTGTTTAAAAGCTATTAAATCAAATTAGAAATATCCGTCATTACACATTGTACATTTTTAATTAAACAACTTGTGACGAGAACTCATCATTAATCTCCCTTGTATCTTTTCCGATGATTTACATTATAAAAGCAGTTACAATCCTTAAATTTGAGAACCTAAAATCATAGAAGTTACTTAATGGCTCCTGTTGAAAACGTCAAATATTTACAAAATATTCACCATTAGTTTTTAAGCAACTTCGCAAACTAATCTATATGAAAGCAATATTCTCTACTTTTTTTTTGTGTTTTGGTTTAATCCTTTTCCAATCTTGCCAAAACGAAACGAATCAAAATACAAAAAGCCTAGATGGACAAACCGTTCATTCTATTGGTATAAAACCCAATATTCCAACCATTGCGCCGCCATTATCAAAAGTCAATGTTCCATACAATGAATTAATCGTTGATGCGAGCAAAGGCGGAAATTTGTCATTGGACAATGGAACCGTAATTGAAATTCCTAAAGATGCTTTTGTTGATAAAAATGGTCAACCTGTAACGGGCGAAGTGGAAATTGCGTATCGTGAATTTCACAATGCCGCTGAAATTATCGCAAGCGGTATTCCGATGACAGACAAGTCAGGCGAAAAGTATATGCAAACCGCAGGAATGTTTGAAGTCAAAGGTTCGGTAGCTGATGAAGCGGTAGAAATCGCTGATGGGAAATCATTGAATGTAAAAATGGCTTCTTTCGTGGAAGATGGTCAAAACTATGATTTTTTCCTTTTTGACGAGGCGACAGGTGAATGGCAAACACAAGGAACAGCGCAACCAGAAAAGAACACCGTAAAAGCTGCAAAGCTTAAAAAATTGACAAAATTACCAACGCAACCTATCAAGCCAGAAGCACCAAAAAAGGAAATTGAGCAATTTGAGTTCAATGTAAATTATAAGAAATTTCCAGAATTGAAAGCATACGAAGGCGTTATGTGGCAATATGCAGGCAGTGACTCTAAAAACAATCCAACAGATAACGAGTGGATTTTTGATGAAGATTGGCCAGATATGATTTTGAAAAAAGCAAGAAATGGTCATTATAAAATCTTGCTTTCTTCGGATACAAAGGAATTTGTAATGGAAGTGAAGCCAGTTTTGGAAGGCAAAAACCTTCAAAAAGCGATGGCTGATTTTGACAAACGTCAAGAGAAATACACAAAAATCAAAGAAGCTAGACATCAAGAAGAAGAACGTTTAGTACAAGAAGCGGACTTTTTACGCTCGTTTCAAGTACAGCAATTTGGTCTTTTCAATTGGGATGTTTGGAAACAACCAGAAAGAATGTTAGTGAAAGCGTCATTCGATTTTGGTCAAGATGCTTATGATTTTAATAAAATTAGTGTCTTTTTAATTACAGCTGACAAGCGTTCCGTCATTCGTTATTATGCACAAGACTTTGATAAGTTTTCATTCAATCCAAATGATAATAATGAAATGGTTGCTATTTTACCAAACAACAAAATGGCGGTATTTTCAAAGGAGGATTTCAAAAAATTAGATGTTGATGCTTTCCGAAGTCAAGGAGAAAATGCAAAATATACTTTTAAAATGACTATCAAAGACCAAGCAATTGAATCCATGAATGACTTAAATCAAGTCTTGGCAATGAACTAATCTAAGCGGAACAAAAGCAGCACAATTTGCGATATTTACAAAATATCACA
>CAZMEH010000258.1:0-6069 GCA_964564885.1 uncultured Saprospiraceae bacterium
AATGCGTCTTAAGTTTAGTTGATGCAGTATATTATTTTTTTACTTTATCTAAAGATATTGAAAAAAATCATTTTTTATCTTTTCAATTAAATATTTTTAGTTTCAAAAGTAAAATAAAAAGCTACTAATCTCTATTATTTTTTCTCTAAACTTAAGACGCATTTTTTCTTAATAGTCATCTTTTGCATGTCACTTTTATCAAAAAAATAAAATGATTAAAAACACAAACCCTTCGTTATCAGCAAATTACAATATAAATATTTTTTTATTTTTTTAAAAAAGATGCCTTTCTAATTAAGTACTATTTAAAATTATATCAAAAGACACTAATAAATTATATTTTCACTAATTTTTTTTAGCAAATAAAAAATATAATAAAAACAAATAACGTGGTTTTTTTTATACAGGTTTTCATTTTTATTGAAACAAAACTATCAAACAATCAAACATTTTTTCATTTAAAATTGACTAAAACAGCTCAATATTCGCTTGAATAATGAGCTGTTTTGATAGCTGTTTTGATAGCTGTTTTTAAGTTATTCATTGTGCAATTCAAAAAAATTTGCTTTAAAGCCGGTTAGCCTATACGTATAAAACCTTATTGACATTGGTAATTTTCCATCCAATATTTACCCATTTCTTTCTTATAAATCAATTCTAAGCATTCATTATTTACAGAATAAGCCTCCGAAAGAAAATCACAATAACAATAATGCAATCGATTGAGCCAAGCTATTATTTGCTCACTATCTCCACCATTTATTTTCTTCTCCTCTTCACCAATCAAGCTTCTAATAATGCTTATTCCTCTTACTTTGTCTCTTGTCACCAATTCGTCTTCAATAAAGTAACCTAAAATCAGAGCTGTTGCTGCTCCAAATCTCAATTTCCAATCTTCGCTAGATAAATAAACCTCTACTGCTTCATCGTATTTCTGGTATTGTCTAAGTTGAGCAGCATACTTTTTTAAATTACGATTAGGATTCAATTCGTAATATTTCGCTAGATAATACATACCCGTATCAATATTATAGGTAATGATTGGAAAATTAGGATTTTTTCCAGTTTCCTTTTTTCCTGGCAAATAAATACTTCCTAATTGAGCATAAGCCAATGATTGAAGTTGAACATCTCCTATTTTAGCTGTTTTCTTTAGGTACTTTAAAGATAAACTGTAGTTAGTAGACAACCAATCCGACCTTCTATATTTACCATAAAGTATCCATGATGCCCAAACAACATTCATTTTCTCCGCTTTAATTAAATAATCAATACATTTTGAACGGTTAACTGAAATAGCTGTACCTTCTGAATTATCACTGTTTTTGACAAATCCTTTTACGGTATTAATGAAGGAAGTACTAGACAAATGACAATGACATTCCGCATAAAGATAAGTAGCCCAAGGATCTTTTTCATCAACAAAAGGCTTCAATTTTTCTTTATAAGTTCTCAATGTTTTAATATTGACATAAGAATTCCAGTTATTATCGTACGATGCAATATCGACATTGTGAAAATAAGAGGTATCGATAGACGTGTAAATAGAATACTTGTTCCCTTGATTAGGAATCAATACTTGAGCGTATATCATAGAAGATTGACCAATTAATACAATTGTCATCAATATTAGGAGGTGTTTTATTGCAATATTCATTTTATGTTGTTAGCTGTTGATGCTTACATAAACTGTAGCAATAATATTTTTTTATAAAAATTCACAAAAAAATATTATTCATTTTATATAGATGCATTAATTTATCTGTGTAATTATAGTATTAATAGTGCAATGCAATTTATTCTCAATTGTGACATGAATGTATGACAATTCCCATGTAATTAGTATTTTTTATTTATAATAAATATAAAAATATGTATTCGTATATATCTTTAGTCACATTTCATTAAGCAATAAACAATTAAGGGCACTATCGTTTTATAATAAACTATATTCATTTTATGTATAAATTTCTTATAAGTCTTTGATTTTTTTATATTTTTTGTGACACAAGTAATAATACATTTTAACAGGTTGAAAAACGATGATGATAGAACAGACGCACCTATATAATATAGAGAGTATCAATGCTTTTATAGAAGAACACTTTGGAAAAGCTATTAATAAACGAATTATAAAAACCGTTGATGACACCTTATTTCCAGTACTTTTATGGAAAACGGGTGGTGAAATTCCATTAAAATTTATGCGTTTCCTATTCGTTGGTGGAGTTGGGTATGAGAATTTTATGCCGCAAATACAATCTGAACGAAACGCATTGTTCAAGATGATAGAACCCAAAAGTGGACAAATATTCGCTTCTACTGTTCTTCAAATCATCTTGGACAGAGGTGGATTTGTAAAGAAAAATGCCATTCTTTTTACTCCCGTTGCTCGGCTCGGTGGCATAGATATAATTCAACTATTACAACAACTTATTATTCAAAAAAAACGGGCTACACTTGTTCCGTTATTAGCTATAAACGGCACACTCAACGCAGCTAAGGCATTAAATGAAATTCCAAAACATTTCAAATCAAAGCAAGGTGTTGTCGTTTTGAGTTGCAAGAAAAACTTTAAACTTATTGCTCAGATTCTTGGGATGACGCCTGCGCAATTAGAAGATGAAATCATTCCAGATTTTGGTTTTACTGATTTATACTATCCATATCAGACTTTGAAAGGACAAGCTTTTAGGGCGTTTATTTCAGATGATTTCAAAATTAGATTTTTGGACGAAAATGATAAAATCAGAAAAAGCGTTCCTGCGCAAACGCCCGATGAGTTAAAAAATAAATTCAAAGTCATTGCTAAAGAAATACGTTCACTTGTTAAACATCAAAAACAAACCCTAGAGCAAGCTATGATTACGGAACGTAAATGGTCAAAGGTGGATTGGGAAAAGCACTTTTTGAACAAACCACTAATGTTTGCTTTTGTGCAAACGCTCGTTTGGGCTACTTATGACAAGTCTGGAAAAATCATCGAAACCTTTATGGTGGCGCAAGACAAAGCGTTGGAGAATGCAGAATATGATGAAGTTGAATTGACCGAAAATATATATTTAGGGATTCTACATCCGTTACATTTGTCTAGCGATGATATCGAAGCATGGTCAACTTATATAATTGATAATGAAATAAAAACACCATTTGATCAATTGCATCGCAAGGTTTATACGGTTGAAGAAACGATGTTTAGCAATAAATGGCTCAATCTTTACGGCGGAAAAACTTGTTCTAATATTGTAGGAAGAGGTGAACGTAGAGGTTGGAGTCGTGGCGAAATTGGTGATGCTGGAGCCGTTTTGACTTATTTCAAGTCTTTTGAAAAAGCAGGAATTGATGTTCACGTAGTGACCGAAGAGTTATCTATTGGCTTAAATTATGATTGCATATTCGATGAATTATTCTTTGTAAAACATGGCGACCAAAACGCTAGTTACTATCGTTCTAGCTATAACAAAAGTGAAAAAGACAAATTTTTAATTGCCTTGTCCAAGATTCCAAAGATTATTTTTTCGGAAGTGTTGGCAGATATGGAATTTTTTATTTCGTAGGATGAGAAGTCGGAGGTCAGATCGTTCGCTTTGCTCACTGTCAGATCGCCTTCGGCTATCAGTTTTTTTCTTAAAAATTTTGACAAGTAGGTTAAGGTAGATATTTCGAAAATAACTTTAGCTTAAAGTATTGTTTTACAGAATTTTGTATGCCTGCCTACTGCTAGTTAAATACTGCCAACTACTTATTAAGTACTTGGACAAAAAAACTTACTCAGTCAGTCTGATAATTACCAAAACGTGAGAGAAGTTCACGTATTAATTTTGGTTCTTGGACAATTTTTGCCTTATCTTCCAATGTAGCTTTAGCCCATTGTTCTACGTTATTGAAAAACAATGGGTTAGAACCCATTGGATGGAATAACATACCTTTTTTGGCAAAAATTGTCAAAAAACCTTAATTTTTTGTGTAAAAAATTGATAATCAAAATGTTTTGTCGTTTTAATTCTGACAGCCGAAGGTGATCTGACAGAGAGCGAAGCGAACGATCTGACTGCTGACTTCTCTTCCTCAAAACATATTTACAATTTTCGATAATTCTTCTTTCGGATAATGTTGCAAAACTTTATCATCTAAATGATAAAAAGTGATCGTTCTATCTTTATTTTTAATTTGCTTCGTCAATAATTTAGCAGTTTGTTCGAGTTCGCCGATTGAAACGCTTTCTATTCTAATGACATCTCCTTTGTATAAATAAAGCGTATTTAAATAATGGCTTTCTAATATTTCAAATTCGGTTGGCGATAAAGATTTGTACTTTTCAGACTTTAAATCTTCAAAATCAAGATTGTTCATCAACTTGACGATACGACCTCTGCGCTTCAATACGCCCCAGCGAAACAAGGGTAAAGCTACATCTAATGGCAATTCATATTTATCAAAATTAACTAAATATTGCTCGGCTGTTTTCAAATCAAGAATAGAGTTTTCCGTTTCAGGATTCGTCAAATCTCCCATGTTGTAAAACATCAACATACCTCGGTCAACGGGTGGAATACCTGTTTTTTTATAAAACTTGACTTGATGTAATCTAATGGTCGCCGACAATTGAATGTTTGGAAATTGCACTCGAATTAGTTCTAACAATTTGAAAAACTTATCTTTTGTAGAAAGTGTCCAATCGCAATCGAGTTGAATTTCTGAAATATTTTTAATCCCGTTTTCATTATTAATACGCTGGATAGTTTGCGCCAAATTAACGGCTAAGACTTCCACTTGCGCATTATTACTTTTCGATAAAGTTTGATTTGTAATAAAAACCGTCGGAATTATTGCAATGTCTTTTAATAATTTCGCTTTATTTAAATTGATAACGGCGACTGGTTTCGGCTTATTTTCAGCCGTATTCCAAGCCACATCAAAGTACTTGATGTATATTTTTTGAGCATCCAAATGCTCCATATAACTTAATGCATCATCAGACAATTCGAGTGATTGTTTCCAATAATAGAAACTACTTTCAACTGATTTAGTCTGCTGATTGCAGGAAAGTAGAGATAAAGAACAAACGATATAAAAGACTATTTTATTCATTGGCTAAAGTAAGTCATTACTTTTATCAATTGCAAGGCGAATGCTTTGTACTTTTTAAAAAGAAGCTTTCTTTTCTTTCATTTTCATTTCCTTTGGCACTTCAAAAAAATCATCCTTAAGTTCCATTACGTTTATCTCAGTTGCAGTAGAAACCATATAGACAAAAGGCGTTCTAGTAACTGATTTCAAGGGCAAACCACAAGTTTCTTTTAAATATGCTTCCCAAAAACCAAACTTATGACCTTTAAATTTTTCGTATTCCACTTTGTAGATTGAGCTATAATAATAAGTTGCAGTCATCAACTCCGATTTGATTTGAATACCTTGGCAAGGAATTCCTAGAATAGTATCTGGTTCTTCTAGTTTTATAATTTCTAAAATTTCTACATCTTTCGTTACATCAATCCAGGTACCTTCGGCGTTGCCTGTCAGATAAGAATACAGCCTCAGTTTGGTTGGTTCGTATAAAAAAATCAGGTTCGATTCCTCTAATGTTGACTTGTATTTATCATCCTTATAATAATAATGCTGGACGTATTTTAAATTTCCATTCATCGCTTCACTAAATTCCTTGTCCGTCATTTGGTCAGGCATTGGATTTTTTGCTTCGATTTCGTAGGTAATCATTCCTTCAAAATTTTGAGCAATAGCAACTAATGGAAAGACCAATAAGAAAAGCGTTATTTTGAAAAACTTCATCATAGTTCGTTTAATTTTCTTCTCTAACGAAAACTGATTTTAATTTATTTTCCTTTTTTCTTTAAATACAACATCCTATTTAAAAGACACTCCTTAGGAATGAGAAACAAGTAAACGCTATATTCTAACTTGTGTTTTTGGTTGCCAACTTCGTTGAAAAGCCTCGTCTTAGCTAATGCTACCTCCGAGTTATCGGATTAGCGTCAAGGAGATTGTAAATCTCTGAAAATCAGAGCATTAAATAGATAATGAGAATATCTATTGCCACGTGCTTTAGCT
>CAZMEH010000259.1:0-8249 GCA_964564885.1 uncultured Saprospiraceae bacterium
TAAACGTATCTTTATCTCGATCTTTTAAGAATGTATAGTAGTACGATCTATATTATAGTGTTTTCAAATATTCTAACAAATAGGTTCTTTCTGCATCATTGAGTTTATCACCAAAAGTATGACCACCATTTCCGTAACCTTTTATAGTTGTATTATACGTATTATCATCAATCTGTTTGTCTTCAATGGTATATTTCCAGCCGCCTTTTTCAAAATCAAAATCCTTATTATTAAAGCTTCTTCTCCAATAAGTTGGGCGAGTTGCGCTATTCAATAATGCGTCAAGCGTAGGAACGGAGCCGTTATGCAAATAAGGCGCAGTTGCCCAAACGCCATCTAAAGGCGGTGCAATATATCCTAATTCTGGTTGTACCCAAGCCTTTGGTGCTGAGTCCATTATCCAACTACTGTTCAACCAATTGGTAAAGTTCGTATTGTTATAAGAATAGACCGCATAAACAGAATCTGTTTTAACAACATCTAAACCGACCAACTTATTCGGGTACATTTCCTCTTCTTCATTTTCCGAATAGAAACCGTGGCATTTACTACAATTATCCTCAAAAATAGCTTGTCCTTTATCTATTAAATTATTATCAATTTCCTTTGGATATTTTGGTGCTTTCAGGTTGTTGAGCCAAGCTAAAACATTATCAAACTCATCATTAATTTGTCTTCCTTCGCTGCTGTCTTGAATCGCAACGACCATGACTTGCATCAATAATTTTGTAAAATCACCTCTTCCCATTCCATTATAATATAAAGCGTTTTTCTTTTTGACATTCCAAAGCGGCGGAACATCTGAAGCAAACATCGTAGAAGTTACTGGAAAAACTTGTTTGCCATCTGCCCAAGTCAAGTCGCTTGGATTACGGTGCGCAACAGCCACTTCTTCCAATTTGAAAGCAGGATTAACGCCTTTGAACGGTGTTTCAACATACGGACTAATATATTTTGAACCTCGAACCAATGGAATGTAAGCTTGGTGTTCAGGTGAGTTTTTGCCGTATTTGAATTTTACAAACTTCTCTAGTCTGCTAAAAAACTTACCATTACCTTGGTCAACAAAATCCGTTTCACTATCTCCTAAACCAGCAATAAATTCACCATTAACCGAGCCGCCATGACAGCCGAAGCAATTTAAACCGCCGACTACTTCAACGCCATTTTCTTCAAACAAGTTAAAAACATGCGGAAGATCTGCGCTTTTTCCTTCTCTTTCGAGATAGTTTGGCTTTTCAGATCTTTTCAAAGTTCGCTTGAAAATCTCATACGGCACACCTGCGCCAATATAATTTCCATAACGCAAATAATCCCAACCTTTTTCCACGTCTCCACTTACGCGTTGAGGCGATTCTGGAATAGAAGTAATTTTATCACGAGGATGTTTGCTATTTTCTGAAATGGTTTTGAATGCAAATAGTCCGAATATGACACTTAAAATGGTAATTAAGGTGGCTGATTTCTTCATGGTAGAATGGTTGCTGGTTGATTTATGAAAATTACAACAGCTTTATTTTTATAATGTTTGATAATATTCTAATCAACACTCTTGACAATGAATTCTTTAGTGAAATCTAACTTGAAACCTAAAATAGGAGTAAGGGTTAAATGCAACATCCATTTTATACTTACATCGCCTAATTGCAAAGTAGGCAATAAGACTTGATTAGTCGGATAGGCAAAAATAACTTCCTCTTCTTGATTATGTTTAGATATTTCTTTCTTTGGCGAAAGGTATAGCGTTGCAGTTGAAGTAGTAGAACTTGTACCTCTATCATCAACTACTTTTTCTACAATGGAATAAGTCGCAGTTGCTTTTGAGATATAATTCCAGTTCTTTTCACTATAAAAAATAGATAAGAAATTATCACGATTTTGAATGACTAATTGCGCTTTAAAATGACCAATCATTGTTGTCAAAATGAGATATTGTAATGCTACAGCGATACCAATGCAAAGAATAATTCCTAGCATAATAATACCAAAATCTTGGTTTAGAATCTGCTGAAAAAATATCCCAAAGTATATTATTGCTAAAAGAACTGTAAGGATGAAAAAAAGAAAAAATTTGCTTTCAGCATATAACTCACCATCACTTTCAACAATTTGAAATGCTTTTTGTGATTGCTCTAAATTGATATATTCAATATATTTGAATTTTCGTTCACCACTGAAAAAAGTTGATATACTAGATAAAACGCCTCCGTTTAATTTTTCATAATTCTCTTTATCGAAATCAAATTCGAACTTTAATTCATACAAAGAAGAGAAGTTTCGACCTTTGAAAGTCGGCATGTCAGAAGTGTATTCAAAATCAAAGGGAAATTGATAGGTTTCACCTTTGACAAATTTCTTGATAGAGTTTGAAATGAAAAACTTGTCTAACGAGCGTTCATACGTACTCATTCGACCTTTCATTTTTAACGAAAGTTGACCAACGATTTGTTGAATCTTGACTGTTTCATTTACAGAAATACTTATCGTGCCATTATAGAAAGTCTTACTTATCGCACTTTTGTTTTCATCTTTTTGAATATCAACATTAATTCTAAAAAAGTCTTTCATTTTGTTGGAATTTATCATATAAGTGATTGATTATTCCTCTATAATCATCGCCGTATATTTTTATTAATCGTTTGATTTCTGATTGATTGAGTTGAATATCGATATTTTTATCTTGAATAGCTAACTCAATTCTATTTTGAATAATTTGACTTAACTTGTCTTGTGTTATTCCAGAAAATTGAATTTGATGAAATGTTTTTTTTGAAAAAAGGCTTTCCCATTTTCGAGTCCAATGAGTAGTGAAAATAACAACTCTTTTGGTTTTGTAAATTTTAATTCGTTGGATAAATGGAATATGATGAATACTATCAATAAAAACAATATCAGAAGGATGTTCTAAAATAGAATGGTAGTTTGAAGAAGCATTCAATAGAAAGATAGGGTATTGCTGTAAATGTTGTTGAAGATGAGTCAAATGCGTTGTCTTTCCTCTACCTTGTTTTCCTACAAATTCGATTAATAAAGGTTCGTGATTATTTATCTGCTGAATGATCGTTGGAATATCAAATTGAGCAACTAAAGCATGTTGTATTTCATGATTCTCTAATCCAGAAAATGGATTGTAATTAAATTTAAAATTTTGATTTAGGATTATTTTATTCATTGTTCCGCTATAAGAAGCCTCGGATGCCTTAGAGACGTCCGACGCTTAACCCTTTTAAATTTATCTTCAAACGAATAACTATTTTACGCCCTCAAACAAATTTACAAAAACAAAACCAATAGGTCCAAGTTTTACTTTTTCGGTCTTAGGTTGGAAATAAATAGAGACTAATGAAAAGTCAACTTGATTATTAAAACGCATCATTTTCCCCTTATACAGTTCAATTTTTTCATTCTAAAAGCATTTAAAATATCAATCTCGAGGGTTCCGTCTGTTTCTAATTGAAACTACAATTCAAAATCTCGTGGCGTTGGATTTGGAAAAAGAACTAATTGAAAATTTTGATAGTTAAATATTTTAGTGGTAAAAGTTGCAAACTGGTAGGCTGCTCAAATAGGTGTTTATAATGATTAATAATGCTCGTATATTACATGATATTGTGTTTTTGATATAAGGATATGACTTGAATGTTAAATAAATAGTAATATGAAATGAGGTTTTATTTTTAAAGTGTATATTTGACACTAAGATATTGTTTGACTTATTCAAGTTAAATTATTACAATTTTTAATTTGATTTATATATTTTCCAAAACCACTAGTGCGACTATACCGAATTAATTGATAGGTTTCATTTTATAAGTCCTTGTCAATCATTTATGGCTTGAAGTACTAACCTTTACAGAAATCAAATTAATAATTTGATTAAAACATTAGAAGATGAAAACGATTTGGGGCATTGATCTTGGCGGAACAAAGATAGAAGGCGTTGTTTTAGACAAAGATTTTAAAACAATTGCACGAAAGCGAGTGCCAACTGGAAAAGAACACGGATACGAATATATAATCAATCAAGTCGCTAAAGTCGTCAGCCTATTGGCGGAGGAAGTTGGACATCGACCAGCAAGATTAGGGATTGGTACGCCTGGTGCAATTGACCCAGCATTACAGACCATGAAAAATTCTAATGCTACTTGCATGAACGGAAAACCTGTTCAAAAGGATTTGGAAGCGGTACTTGGTTTTCCTATTCAGATGGCAAATGATGCGAATTGTTTTGCGCTGGCTGAGGCTAGAATGGGTATTGTTCAAGATGAAATGCCTGATGCTAAAGTTGTCTTTGGTGTAATAATGGGAACTGGAGTCGGTGGCGGATTGGTCATTAATAATCAAATAATTGGTGGTCGCCATGGAATTTCTGGCGAATGGGGCCATGTATTTTTGGATGAAAGCGGTGGCAAATGCTATTGTGGTAAAATTGGCTGTGTAGAAACTATTATTTCAGGTCCTTTTGTTCAAAAGTATTATACATCATTGACGGGTGAAAAAGTGATCATGAAAGAAATTATGGAACGCTACCATGCGGGAAATGATGAAGCAGCTCAACAGACTTTGGAACGACTTCTTGAAATGTTTGGTAAAGGAATGTCTTTAATTACTAATATTATAGATCCAGATTGTATTGTAATCGGTGGCGGTTTGGGTAATATTGATTTGTTGTATACAGAAGGAGTGGAGCGAGTGAAAAAGTACTTATTTAATCATAAACTGGATACAAAATTCCTGAAACCTAAACTGGGTGACAGCGCTGGTGTATTTGGTGCAGCTATGCTTGTGGCTTAGTTTTTGGTTATTTATAAATTAGGGTTTTAGCTAAAAGCTGATGGAATTTAATTTCATCAGCTTTTTGTGTTTTAAGAGATTTTAAAGAACTTAATCGTGATTGTTATAAAAAAAAACGAACTTAGAAGCCATTCTCGGAAAAAAACTGAAACAATAAAGCTATGATGGAAGATTACAAACAGGGTATACAATTTCGTTTTACAAAGTCTTTGTTTTTATTGATTATTATTATAGAACTTATTATAATAATGCTTTGTCTTGTTGCTAGTGCCTATCCTAGAGCTATTCAGACCTCTGTTCTTACTACGGTTTTCATTGTAACCAGTTTGTTGTTTTTTCGATATAATAAGTTAGACTGGTTTATGAACATGGTTTTAACCTTTTTGCTCTTTCAAACCATGCTAACGGCTATATTGCTTCATATTGGAGGTAGTTTCAATTATAATTTTATATTTTATGGTGCACTAGGTTATTTTTATAATTACTTGGATGATAAGCCTAAAACAGGTTTTTTCTGGTTAATTATTAATGTAGTAACATTTGCATTTGCAGGAGCAAATAGTTATTACCATTGGGTTGGGCAAGAGTTAGTGGATCCTATTCGTATTAATATGCTTCAAGTAGTTAGTGTTGTGATTGGCATGATTTACTTTAGTTTTATTCTTTATTTTTATATGCAATACTTTGAAGTGCAACGCAGCCAAATTTCAGAAAAACAAAGTGAGGTTGATTTTATTAATAATTTTCAACAAGTAGTAGCCAATTTTACCAAGACACCTATTGCTGTTTTAGATGCAAATACTCAGTCTATCATTTTTACGAATCAATCTTTTTCGGATGATTTGGGTTACGATCCAGAGGAATTTATAGGAAAGCCTATCGCTGATTTTCAGCCAGTAGGGGAAAAGGTGTCAATTGAAAAAGAAAGTGGCTTAGATATTTCATTTTTAACAAAAACAGGTGAACAGATAACTAGAGATATTGAACGAAATCCCTTTTCAATTAATGAAAAAAACTATCAAGCGGTGTTCTATTACGATAGCGTATTAAGGAAAGAGGAAGAAAAGCATCTTAGGAACTTGATTGACAACCTGCCTGTTTCTGTAACACAAGTTAGTAAGGATGGAGCAGTTATTTATACGAACCAATTTCTGGAAGAGATTACAGGATTTGGTATTGAAAAAATTCCAGATATTCGATCCTTTTTAAACTTAGTTGTTCCTAATGAAGAAGACCAAAAAGCCATTGTAGGAGAACACAAAAAGCTTCATCAGACGGCTTCTGAAAGTGAAAATCGAACAGTTGGCGGAGAGTTTACGATGAAAGACTCTTTTGGACAAAAAAGATATATTAACTCTACGATCGTTATTTTTGATGATTACGATATGTTCATTTTAAATGACATTACAGAGGAAAGAACCCGTCAGGAACGTTTGGAGCAGATTATTTTTAAGAGGACAAAGGATTTGCGCATGAGTGAACAGAAATTAAGAGCGGTCTTAAATTCGATTCCTGATTTGATTTCTTATAAAAGTATTGACGGTGTTTATTTGGAATGTAATGAAGCATTTGCGAATAGTGTAGAAAAAGAAGTAAAAGATATTATTGGAAAAAAAGGGATAGATATTTTTCGACATGAAGAGGTCGTTGAGATGGTCGAAAATCGAGATAGTCAAGTGATAGAAACAAAAGAGATATTAATTACAGATTTTAGCGGTATGATTAATGGCGAAGAAAAATATCTTTCTACCATTAGAACACCTTTTTATGATGGAACTCATGAGTTGGTAGGCGTTGTAAATATTAGTCGTGATGTAACGAAACTTCAAAGAGCCGTTGACAAAGAACGAGATCTCAATAGAATGAAATCTCAATTTATTACAATGGCTTCGCATCAGTTCAAAACGCCTTTGACTGCGATTTTGGCGAGTACAGAGCTGCTAAATATGTATAAAGAATTTGCATCAGATAAAATTGCGATTAAGATAAATAGGCAAACTGCTCGTATTTCTACGGAAATTAACCGCCTTAATAATTTGATGAACGATGTTTTAATCTTAGGAAAAGTCGAATCTCAAAAAGCAACCATCACAAGAGAAAAAACGGATTTGATAGAATGGGCTAAAGAATTGATTGAAAACCAATTTAGTAATCAACCAGATGAACGTAGTATTAAAATGTCTCATGAAGGAATACCGCAAACCGTGATTATTGATAATCAAATGCTGTCTCACGTGTTGTCAAACCTATTTTCAAATGCGTTAAAATATTCTAGTGGTAAACCTTCTCCAGAGTTTACAATGAGTTATTTTGAAGATAAAGTTATTTTTAAAGTACAAGATTTTGGAATTGGTATTCCTGAGAAGGATCAAGAAAAGCTTTTTCAGCCGTTTTTTAGAGCTAACAACGTTGCGGAAATTCAGGGAACGGGTATCGGTTTGGTCGTGATAAAAGAGTTCGTCACTACTCATGGTGGAAAAGTGTTTGTGGAAAGTATTGAAGACGTAGGAAGTACTTTTACGGTTACTTTGCCGATTGGGAAATAATTTAAAAGGCAATGGAATAGCTTAATTATTCCATTGCTTTAGATAAGGAACGCCAATCAAATAACTGACCGATTTTGACGGCTTCTTTTTCCTTTTACCTGCTCAAAATGCAGTAAATTATTTAACTGGTGTTCCTAAGTGCTTAATGAGTATCGTTTTTATGTAATATAAAACTGCTCAATTCATCTTCATTTTTCCAGTTAGTTTTTAATTCTCCAATATTCTTTATCACAAAATTCTTAATGATTATTTCACTTATTCCTCTTGCTCTATGCTCTTTTTTTTCTGTAAAATGATTGAAAATTGCCTGTGGTGTGCGAATAAATCCTGACGGAAAGCTCCACCAACCCAAAAGTAGATTTTTAAAAAGTGCCTTATTTTGAATTTTGTTTAAACAATCAGGACAAAGAATGACGGGTTGTTTAGTATTCCCAGCAAAAAATATATAACCTCTTACTTTAGTTAGGTTTCCTCCGACCAGTTTATTATTAGGATTACCACAATTAGGGCATTTTAAATTTTTCACCTTTTCTGTTGCTTCTAAAATTTGCTCTCCTGATAATACTTTTGTTTGCGCCTCTATAGCTGCAAACAAATTTTCATTCATTCCTCTTTTTTTCATTTCTCTTTCTATAATAAATCTAACTTCTGGTTCAAATTTAGCTATCTCAGATTTGACAATTTTTTCTAATCGATCAATATCCATTTTTGAATAATATTCCTTTATTGTTTTTAAATCAGGTTTCATATCAATTTATGTTTTATAGTTTTATTTGTTTTTTAAAGTAAGAAATAGATTTACTTAGTCAAGCTTTATAAGAAGAGTTGCGGAATTTAAAAAGTTAATACATAGATACTTTCGAGAGAATAAATATTAATTTCAATAACGCAAAGTAAGAAAATTAGAAT
>CAZMEH010000260.1:0-2186 GCA_964564885.1 uncultured Saprospiraceae bacterium
GATGAACTTGATTGAATTCAATTTGGTTCTTTCACATTTTTTCATAAAAAATCTTGTCAGGATAGTTGCTATTTATTCTATAAAAGTATCTAAAAACCAATCATCAAGTCAATTATAGAGCATTTGTTTTAATCTTGTCTCATTGCTCTTCTTACAGACTTCCCTTTGCTCCTATCAACTTTTTAAAATAGGGCTAATTAAGTATTTAAGTAGCAGTAGGCAGACATACAAGATGCTGTAAAACAATACTTTAAGCTAAAATTATTGTCAAAACATCTACTTTAACCTACTTAGCAATTTAAAATTGCATTAGTAATTTTTGTATCTCTATTGAGCAAAACTCATCAACTTCAATCAAAATACTTATAATCTTATTTCAGAACCAAACAGCTAATGAAAAAAGAGAGGTGTTATAAAAATGAATATGAGCTATTTTTCATAGGGCTTTGACATTTTTTGCCAAAATGAATGTTTATCCTATCCAATCTGATTATGACCAATTGTTTTTCAGTAAGTTAGCACAATACTACGATGAAGTTGAAAATATTGAATCATAATTAATCTAAAGAGAATAAGATATATGGAAGTTATAAAAGGAAGTTTTAAAATAATAGCTGAGATTATCAATGTCATTGGGATTACTATTTTGACTTTTGGTTTTGCCAAAGAATTAATCAAATACCTCCTCATTGAATTCAAAAATGGAGTAATGTTCACTCCTATTAGAGATATACAAAAAATCAGGTGTCAGTTAGGCGTTTACATCCTTTTAGCATTAGATTTTTTAATTGCTTCCGATATTATTTTAAGCATAGTTGATTTGTCCATGGAGGAACTGATTAAATTATCTGCAACGGTCACATTGAGAATTGCAATGGGCTATTTTCTTGGAAAAGAGGTGGATGAATTACATTCCGAAGAGTAATCAAATATGACAAGGTTAAATATTTTATAAAACTAAATAGGGCAAGCCGAAAACCGATTTAGAGTAGGCACTGAAAACAATAATATTAATGGAAAATTCACATGTAGAAACATTCAAAGTTCAAGCACAAGGTAAAAAAGTACCTACTAAAGTAATCATTACAGGTACCGAATGGGAACTTCAGTTAGATGAACCTGTTGAAGATGGCGGCTCAAATACTGGCGCAAACCCTATGCAATATTTTACCGCTTCTTTAGCTGGCTGTCAGAATGAGCAAGCACAGGTGGTTGCGGACGAACTTTCTCTTAATATCGAAGAGATTAATATGGAAGTAGAAGTGGATCTTGATCTTTCGGGTTTCATGGGAACAGCAGATCATTCAAATGGCAGCTACAAAAATGTACGTTTGAACGCTGTATTACATGGCGATTTGACGGATGAACAGGCTAAGATCATTGGACAAAAAGTTGATGCTCGTTGTCCAATTCTAGCTTTGCTTCGTACAAGCGGCTGTAATATAAAAAGCAACTGGAGTAAAAAATAATTTGACTCCGCTATTTTTTAAAAACCGCCTTTGCGAGATTTTCAAGTCTTGCAAAGGCGGTTTTTATTTATCTTTTATAAGAAATATTTGATGCTATATAGTAAATTAGACTTAACCAAAATTCCTCATAAACTCCACCACAACAACCCAGTTCATTTGTCCTGTCAATTTAAAAAATAACAGGTCTTAGTAATGAAACATAAATAACTTACATCTTCCTTTTATAGAAAGATGAAGCAGAAACACAAAATAAACCTTAAAAATTTATGATATGTGTAAGTATTTGCTATTTTTATCGGAGGTCTTACAAATAAAGAAATAGACCTTTGTATAAAAATATTATCATTTTTTAAAAAATAAAATATCATGGCAAAAGATAAGGGCGCGAAAAAAGCGGTTAAAAAAGAGGCAACTAAAACTTTAAAAGAAAAAAGAGCGGAGAAAAAAGCTAAGCAAAGAAGAGATTAATAAACACTCTTTTAATTAAGTTACAATCAGTGCTTACGCACCAATAAAGAAAGCTACAAACTGGAAAGGTTTGTAGCTTTTTTTTTAAATCGTCTCGTTTTATAATCTGATTTTTTATTAATCTTAATTCGTTACTATTCAGCATTACCATGCTGAATGAAGAGTTGAGTATAAAAGAGGATTTGAAGAGTTGAAAAAACAAAAAAAATATTATTCAGCTATTTTTTTTCAAATACTCAAATTATCAAA
>CAZMEH010000261.1:0-6305 GCA_964564885.1 uncultured Saprospiraceae bacterium
TTTTAACTTTAAAATTAAAACGCTGCTGACGTTGATTGATGAAAATATTCTCAGAAATAATTTCAGTTCCTGTATAAATGTTAATTTTCAACGGCAATTGATAAATTGCTTGATGAAAATCTGGACTTTGAATTTGTTCTACTTCTAAAATCACCTGTTGAGTTGAGCTATCATATTCATACGAAACGCTCAATTTTGGATGCCCTTTTGAAAAAAACCATTGATTGAAAAACCAGTTTAAATCCTCGCCTGTCACTTCTTCAAAAATCAAACGCAAATCATGAGCTTCGGCTGATTTGAATTTAAAACGCTTTAAATACAATTTCAAGCTGGTAAAAAATGCGTCATCGCCCACATAATTGCGCAACATATGTAAAATCGCACCGCCTTTATTGTAGCTATGCGCATCAAACATATCTTCTCTATTCGTATAATCGTAATCAATTAAATCGTGTAAATTTTCATCACTTGTGTACAAATAACCTTGTAGTTCATTGAATAAATGAAAATCAGCTTCATCTTTTCCGTATTTATGTTCAATCCAAAGGTATTCGCCGTAGTTCGCAAAAGCTTCATTTAAAGGCAAATTTGACCAACTTTCACAAGTCACCAAATCACCAAACCAATGGTGAAACAACTCATGCGCCACGATTTTATCATTATGATTATCAATTAGTTCACGGCTTGTTTTCTGTACAAAATCACCAAAAATAACGCCTGTCGTGTTTTCCATCGCACCAGAAACAAAATCTTTAACAATGATTTGAGCGTATTTTGACCATTCGTAAGGCGTTCCGAGTTTCTCAGAATAAAACTCCATCATTTCAATGGTATTGGCAAAAATCGCTTTTGCGTGCGCTTCATATTTAGGTTCTACCCAATAGCTAATTTCCTTTCCGTTCCAAGTTTCAGTAACGACGCTAAATTCTCCGACGGCAATCATAAATAGATAAGGTGCATGCGGTTTGTCTATTTTCCAATAATCGGTACGAGTTCCGTTTTTATTTTTAATGGTGGTTTGTAAAGTACCATTCGATAATGTTTTGAATTTATCTTTTACTGTAATGTAAATTTCCTGAGTGCACCTTTCGTTTGGTTTGTCAATAGTAGGAAACCAGGCAGAATTTGCTTCTGTTTCTCCTTGTGTCCAAATTTGTTGCGGTTTTTTTTCATCACCGAGCGGATTTATAAAATATAAACCTTTATCACTTGTAATTGCAGCACTTCCAGTTGATGTTCTTTCGTTTGGCTTTGCGGTATAATCAAGAAAAATAGTATAAGTTTGCTCTTTGGTATAAAAATCATCTAATTGAATCAGCAATTGTTCTTCATTGTATTGATGATAAAGAGAAGTCGTATCGAGTCCTTTTATCATTGCTACCCGATGAATATCAAAACCTTTTGCATCTAAAATCAACTGGTCAGTTGTGTAGAAATAAGGTTTTATATCCAAAGTTGCTTTTCCAAATACATGTTGCTTTGTCCAATCAAAACGAACGTCTAATTTGGTATGCAATAAATCATTTTGGCGTTTAGCAGATGGATTATATTTATTCAATGAAAAGAATGCGATATTAAATTTGGGTGGCGCTTGAATAAAAAGCGTGTCCAAATCACGTTCATCAAAGCTAATATCAATGATAGCAGGTTCTTTTTGTAATCCTTTAAAAAGGCTACAACCAGAAAAAAATATAAGCGCAAATACTATAATTAAATTAAATTTCATTTTTTTGTATTTGTTTAGCGGCTCTTTGAGCCTTTTATTGGTTGCTCGGGATGGCAATAGATATTATTAAACGAGAAATTGCCATAAATAAAATCGCACAAAATTACATCAATTAATGGAAAATAAAATAGGGAAACTTTATTTGATACCATCGTCACTAGGAGAAAACACCGTTCACACTATTCCTCAATATGTGATTGATGTGGTTTACACGCTAGATACTTTCATTGCGGAACGAGCAAAAACGGCTCGTCACTTCCTCAAAGCATTGAAAACACCTGTTGCATTTCAAGATATGACTTTCTATGAATTGAACAAGCGAACGATGGAAGAGGAAAAGTCTAATTTCTTACAAGATGCAATTAATGGTAAAAATGTTGGGTTGCTTTCGGAGGCAGGTTGTCCAGGCGTGGCAGATCCAGGTGCATTTATCGTAGAATTAGCACATAAAAAAGGAATTGAAGTGATTCCGTTTGTTGGGCCTTCATCTATTCTTTTGGCAATGATGGGTTCTGGTATGAATGGACAAAATTTTGCCTTTGTCGGTTATCTCGGTGTTCAAAAAAATGATAGGGTTCGTGATTTGAAGCGATTAGAGCAATTAGTGAAAAAGCACAATCAAACACAAATTTTCATAGAAACGCCTTATCGAAATATGCAGCTCATCGAAAATATGTTGCAAACTTTACAGCCAAATACAAAACTCTGTATTGCTGCGGAATTGACGTTGCCGACAGAATATATTAAAACAAAAACAGTCAGCGAATGGCGCAAAACTGAATTACCAAATTTGCATAAAAAACCCGTTATCTTTCTAATAGGATAGGAGAGTACCGTGCCGTGTACCGTGTACCGTCGAATTTATTCGACTAGGTGTTGCACATTTGTCATCATTAAATGCAACACCAAGTCAACTAAAGTCGACGGTACATTTACTCTTTTGTTAGTTTTAATTTAAGCTTAGTAATAAAGCAATCATATAGATTTTCTTGTTCTACATCAATATATTCATCTTTCTCTATTTCTAAAGTATTTCCATCGAAACTAACTATTTTTATAAAATTATTACTGCTATATGGATTATCTAAGTAGATGTATTTTTTATCTGTTGTGAATGCCCATTGCTCACCTTTTCGGATTATTATTTGACCAGCTTTCCATACATATTTACCATTTTCGTAAAATACAAAGGAAAGATTATCTGCTTCCAAATCACTTAAAGTAATTCTTCCTTGTTGTCTAAGTCTCCATTCAAATATTTCACTTGCATAATCCATTATTAAATACCTTTCGGAAGTGTCAGGTTCTTTGGTTGTTGTATCTATGACTACTTCTTCAATTCCTTCTTCTTTACTTAAAGGATGTTCCGTTTTTCCATTTTTACTTTTATTTAAAATTGTAGAAGACCAGTTTCCTTGAAGTGTTCTTTTGGTTAACTCATTTAAATTTGCTGGAATTTCAGATTTGATTAATTCTATTTTTTTCCAATCACTTTCAAAATAACTTAGTTCTTGACCTTTTAAATGATGATGATTTATTTCAGTCAACTGAATATAGCTTCTTTCCATTTGCCCAACAGAATAAATAAATAAGATTTTTCCTTTGAAATATTTAATTGTCCACCATTCATAATCTGATACTTCGCCAAGATAACTATTTGAATATCGGTCACTATAGAATAAACATTTAATCCAATCTAGTTCTTCATATCTTAAGCCCCATTTAGCGGTATCGCAATAAAATCTCATTTCTTGTTCATTAGCCTTCGCAAGCCAAGTATTTGTAACTAACTCATTGTAGATATTTATTGCATCACTCTCTTCAAAAGATGTTTCTTTTAAAGGAATAAACCTCATGACATCTTTAGCGTCTTCAACGATTAAACTATTAGTAGATAAATGAATTATTTTACCAAAATCGGACGTATCTAATTTAATAATTTGATTTTCAATTGAGTATGTAGATACATCTTCTCGTTTTAATATAGGGTATGTTTTGCTGAATTGATTACTTTTTAAATCTATCAATGTGCCATTATAAAAAGTAGTTACATTATTATCAGATTTATCTTTTTGACTGACCAGAAGCCACGTTTGTTCGATATTCTTTTCTTGAAGATTACAATTTAGCTGTATTAAGGCAAGTAGAATGATTATAAATTTAATTCTCATGTTTTTTAGTTTTGAATGTACCGTCGAATTTATTCGATTTGGTGTTGCACATTTGCCATCATTAAATGCAACACCTAGTCGAATAAATTCGACGGTACAAATAAAAAAGCGAGTACTTCCAAATGGAAATACTCGCTTTCTAATCATTGTCAACTGTCAATTATCCATTGTCAATTGAAAAAAATTATTTAACCAATTCAATATCAGTACGTCTATTTTTAGCATTACAAGATGCAGAAGCACTATTTTCACAACCTTGAACGGGATTATCAGGACCATTACCAACTACGATAAAACGAGCCGCTTGCATTCCATGTTCTTGTGTTAAGTAATTTGCAACTGCTTGCGCTCTTTTCTTAGACAAAAGAATATTACCAGAACGAGCACCAACATTATCCGTGTTTCCTCCAATACGAATTTGTGAATTAGAAAAAGATTTTGCAATATCAACAAACATATTATCAATGATTGTCTTTGCATTATCATCTAATGTATAACTAGCTGTTGCAAAACTAATACTTAAACGCTTAGTTGCAATCGCTTCTTTCTTCTTCCCTTCTACCTCGTCAACCGCAACGAATTCTTTTGCACCTTCTGCTTGATGTTCTGCGCCAGTAAGAGAAGCACTTTTGACAGCAAAAGGATTTGCTACAGATCTCCAAATAGGAGGAGTTTCTTCAATATAACCTAAGTTTGTATATTCTTGAGTCATATTAGCATACAATTCTTCGCCTTTAACACCATTGTAATCATAGTTTAAACCGAAGAAATTCATATTATCACCATGCGTACACAAACGAACATTGTTGATTGCTTGCAAAGTCATATCAAAAGAAAAACCAGTAAAGGCATTTTCTAAAATTTTGGCTGCTTTCTCTTTATTCACTTCAGAACTATTCAGCTCTGCTGCACCGATCATCCAACCTTCATATAATTTTTCTAACTCTTCTTTATGGTCATTAATGTAGTCTTTTTTAGCGATGAATACATCAGCGATGATATTAGAAGCACTTTTTGTATTTTCTAATATTTTTGCGCCAGCAACCGAATTGACACAATCTTCATCATCAGGACTCCAAACAACAGCCGCATCAACTTGCTTTGCTTTAAATGCACCAGCAGCTTCAATTGCGGAAGGATAAGCTTCAATTGTAACGTCAGATTGTTTTAAATCACCAGCCTTTAACAACCAAATTAAAAACGAATGAGAAGGAGACATTTCTGCTACTGCAATCGTTTTTCCTTTTAAGTCAGCTACGGAATTGATACCACGTCTTACGACAATCGCATCACCGCCACGAGACCAATCCGCTTGAAAAACAATCTGTGGATCACCAGCTAATGTGCCCGATTCTGTAGGATAAGCATCGACAGTTGCCCAAAGCAAGTCTAGTTCACCGTTTTCAAATTGCTTACGAGAAGAAAGATAATCATCTACGATTTCAAAGTTGACCTTCAAACCATATTCTTTTGTAAAGCGAGAAGCCGCATTTACATCAAAACCTTCATTGAAGTACTGACCAGCAGCATAACCGCCCCAAGTCACTACGCCTATATCAATTACACCATCATCTTTTCCTTTCTTGTACGAAGAAGAAACTTCTTCACCAACTTCATTTTCAGTGCCTTCTGGAATGATGCCAGTTAACGCACCACTATCACGTAGAGCGATAAAACCATAGGTTAATCCACCAACGATACCAAGTGTTATCAAAAATTTAGAAAATGCAGTTAATTTTTTCTTTGCCATTTTATAATTTTTGTTAAATTATTAAATTATTATTCATAGTACTGTACATTTTTTAGAACAGAGATGAGAGATTTTTTTGAATTTTTTATCATCGCCGAGACTTCGGGACAGGTTGATAACCAATGAGTTATAAATTTAAATTCTTGTCTCTCTTCTCTCTTCTCTGCTCTCTTTTCTAAAATGTATAGTAGTATGATGAAAAACAATACTACTCCTGTCCTTAAATCTGAATGACAATCATCATTCAGATTTAGGTGATTTCGTATTTAATAGTCTTTATTCACAATAATTCTTGTAGCCGAAAAATACAGATTTTGATTGAAAACTACTTCAAAAATTAGTTGTAAATATAGATTTTCTTTAAATGTTATTCTAGTTTTTTCTTCGATTGATTTAAAATTATTTGCTCAGCGACTTTTCTTTCCTCTGGCGTATTTGCGTTGAACAATTCATCTTTATCAAAGGGTAGGAGTGTAGTGATTTGATGAAGGTGTTTAATCAAAAACTTGCGTGGACTTTTGTTTCCTGCCTTATAAAAATCTAAAAGCAACCGATAGCTAATCGGATTCCAAATAGTGATTAATGGTTCAGGCAGATTGTCACCAGGGCTAAGATAGGTGATTGCCAGTTTTGACAAGTCTTGATGTTTGACGAGCTG
>CAZMEH010000262.1:0-1944 GCA_964564885.1 uncultured Saprospiraceae bacterium
GGGAATTGCACGAAGAAGGTCGATCCCGTTTCAACTTCATCGATTTGGCTTTCTACCCACATTTTGCCCTTCATCAGTTTAACGAATTCCATCGACAAGGCTAACCCGATTCCTAAACCACCTTCGGCTTTTTTATTAATACTTGATTGATAAAAACGATTAAAGATATTCGGTACATCTTCGGTCGGGACGCCTCTGCCGTTGTCCTTTACCGTCATTTGAATGACATTTCCGAGGTCTTGAATATGAACGATTATCTTTCCATTTTTAGGCGTAAATTTAAAAGCATTGGATAAGAGATTATTTAACACCTTTTCCAACTTACTTTTATCTACTTTGATTTGTAAGGATTTCGGAATGTCATATACAAACAGTAAATCTGTGTCTTGAATCGCTGCAATAGACTCAAAACTACTGATAATTGACCGTAGGAAAAGGTAGAAAACAACGGTCGTTTCCGCTAAAACCAGTTTATGGGCATCCAATTTGGTCAAGTCTAAGATTTCATTGACAAGTTGTAGTAACTTTTTGGTATTCTGTTTTGCTTTGGTGAGTAAGGTAAAGTTGCGATTATTCAAACCTTGACTATTCAAAGCAGATTGAATTGGCCCTTGAATAAGGGTAATCGGAGTCCGTAACTCGTGCGAAATATTCGCAAAAAAGCGAGATTTAGTTGCATCTACTTTTTTGAGTTCTTCGGCTTGTTGTTCAATAATAGCTTTATCTGTTTCAATCTTTTCGGTTCGTTCTTTCACCAAACCTTCCAATTCGATTTGTTTGGCTTTTAATCGGCTATTTTTATTATTAAAATAATAAAAAACACTTCCTACAATCGTTGCGATTGCGATAAGCACGAACCACCACGTCAGATAAAAAGGACGACGAATGATAATATCTATCGTTAAATCACTTTTAGCCGAGATATTATTCCGCGTATTCCCTTTAATAATTAATTGATGGGTGCCAAATGGCAATTGTCCGACTTGAATAAAGCGGCTTTGTTGCGTAATCCAATCCGATGATTTACCATTTACGTCAATTTGATATCGATATTGATTATTATCCACATTATTATAATTAAGTAAGCCGACTTCCAGCGAATGAATATAATCACTGGGTTGAATAACGATCTTTTTAGTCGCCATAAGTGTTGCCGTATAATCAACTATCGTCTTCTGACTACCATCGAATTGTCGGTATTTTAGTATAGCAAGCCTTGATTTTATTTCTTGATTGTTCTTTTGAAAATCTTTAGGATAAAAAGCGGTCACGCCACCCAATCCACCAAAAAGTAACCGCTGCACCCCATTTTCATCTCGATAACTAAAATGCGAAATTCGGTTAAACTCTTTTTGTCCAATACCGTCTTCGGGCAAATAGTTTCTAATTGCAAAACTCTTTTTATTCATTTGAATAATCCCATAATCACTACTCATCCAAAGATTACCATAATCGTCAGGATATATCGCATAGAGCACATTATCGGGCAAACCATCGGCAACGGTCAACTGTCGGTATTCATTTTTTGCCTTATTCCATCGAATAACGCCATCGACTGTCGCCAACCAATAAATTCCTTCCTCATCTTGATACAAATGCTGCACATCATCGGTAGGTAAGAATTGCTTTTTAGATTGGTTGAAACTATAAAGGTTCAAAAATTCTTTCTTCGCTTCATCAAATAAAATTAATCCTTTATTAGAACAGAGCCACAACCAATTTTTATGTTGTTTATCTCTGACAATAGTTTGGACATGATATTCGCCTTTTATCAAAGGATTAATCATTAATTGACTTTTTTTAGATTCCGTATCAAAAAGAAAAAACCCTTCGATCGTACCAAGCCATAATTTATTTTTAGCAAGACTAGATGGAAAAATACACCACGGTGAATGGTATATTTTTACACCATCTTCGTAAACAAAAATTGGATAGGTTGCAAGT
>CAZMEH010000263.1:0-5300 GCA_964564885.1 uncultured Saprospiraceae bacterium
TTGCGCTGTGATGGGCTAAAGCCCGTTTTTGTTTTTCCTTTGAATCCACGAGCTAAAGCACTTGGCAATATAAAATTCAAAAAACAAAACAATCAATTGATAATCAATAACTTATAATCTCCTTGACGCTAATCTGTTAGTAATCGGGAGAAGGCGTAATTCGACGGCTTTTTGCCTTGTCTTGTCCCGATTACTATCGAGGATTTTAGCTGGAAAAAGATGAGGCTAACTCTGCGAAACCTAAATTACTAAAAAGCGTTTGATATTTTCAAAACCTACGGACAAATGGCAATAGCATAAAGTAGGTTTTCAAAAATATCAAACGCCTTTTTACAGATTACTTGCATTTTCAAGGATTAAAAAACAACTACCTTTTCTGTAAAAATACGCTTTCCACTATCATTCAAACCAATAATGATATAATTACCGCTAGGTAATTCTTCCAAATTCAAGAAAGCTTGTTTATTTTCAAAATTGATGTCTATATTTTTAGCTAACTGCCCATTACTATGAAAAACTTGAATAGGAATCATTCCTTCAATATCATATTCAATAACAGCTAAACAGCTAACAGGATTTGGATAAATTTTTAAATTATTACCTGCATTCGGTAACGTTTGCTCTTTTTCAAAATACGCTTCCGCATAATTAAAAGCATCAATTCCAATCCGTTCGCCAATGAAACGACCAGGAATATCATCGGCAGGCGGATGAATACCGCCCCAAATCCTAGACAAACTACATTGATCAGCAGCATCTCGATAAGTTGCCCATTGCAAAGTAATATCCATACTTGGTCCATTTTCAAAAACTAAAAACTGATCCTTTTTACAAAAAAACTCACCCATTCCACCTGGGAAAAATTCGTCACCTGTCAAAAGGGTCAATACTTCCGCTGCTGCTCGGCTGTAAGTCGAATGACCAGAAATATAACCTGCAAACGGTGGCGTAACAAAAGATGGTCGCTGATAAGGATACCATTGAGCCGCTCTAATCCAACCAACTTCCGCAATATCCGTTCTTGGATTGGTGATATATCTTGGTCCTTTCCATGCTTTTATTTTAACATCGCCAATAAATTGTCCGCTTGAGCCGTCTAATTCATCTCCTGCTTTTATCAGTTCAATGTAATCTGGAATAAGCGGCAAACCGCCAGCATGGTAAGAAGGAAGGGTTTCATCAGAGCTTTGACCAAATTCCGCCATGCCACGAATAGCTGAAACTGGTCGCACATAATCATACCAACCTTTGATGCCCCAAGCACTAATCGCCACATCGTGCATCGTTCCGCCAAGTATGAAATAGGCTTTTACATCCCATTCCAAATCATTCAACTCTTCGCCTTCTCCACGAAATTTTCGCTCCAATTCAGGACGATCGTTTACATAATTTAGAATAGTAAACCAATGTCCAGGCGGTGTTTCAGAATCTGGTCCGTCTGCCCAAAATTCTGCCAAAATTCGTGCATAATCTCCTCTAGGAACAATTTGCGATTCATAGGGCTGTGCAGTTATCGGATTTATTTGATACCCAACGCTCAGATCTCCGCCATCAATTAAATTATAAAAATTCCTATAACTTGGAATATCTGTTGGAAAACTATTGATATCCATATTTCCAAGCGCAGCAGGCGAAATGTCCCACATCGTCGTATCGGCTGGGTCAAGGTGCGAAGACCAAACTGCCACCAAAGCATTGCCCCATTTATATTCTTCTGACAATCCGCCAACAGTATTCGTATCTAAATACGGCGGCGCACCTGGATTGTGGTACACTTTATAACCAAATCTATCTCTTGAAAAATTCGTTGCATCTTCTTCTTGCAATGAAAATGGCGATACATTGCCCCATTCTGGACTCAAAAAATCTGGTGAATTATCGCCTGTATTTGTTCCACTCTGGTCTATAAAAGTCCCAAACTCCAATGGTTGCCAACGATTCAAATCAAGAAAATTTAAATTGCCTGGAAAGTCAACCAATAAAGGCGGATTAACTGACTCATAATACAAATTAGCATAATCCTCTTCTTCATTTGCGCCATCTGTTGCACCATATTCTATAATATTTTTAGCAATATAATTGCCCATAGCCGCAGGAGAACACGCATAATCTAAACCTTCATTATTAATATTATAACCCAATTCGAACATGAAAGCATCTATATCTTCGAAAACAGGTAATATTCTCGGAGCGTTCGCAAAGCGATGTTGCATTATTCGATAGACCGCAAAACTTATCGCTTCTTTTTGTGCTGCTTCAATATCATTAGGTGTTGGAAACGGTTGTAAAGGTGTGTTATATCCTTGAACCGTTTTTCCTAGAAAATAAGTATCCGCATTATTTTCATAAACAGCCCAAGCGTCATACATAGCGGCTGAAATATGAAATAAATTGCGGGCATGAACGGTCGGTCTTGCAAAATCCGAACGAATGGCGTCTAATACTTTTTCATTCCATTCCCGAGCAATAGAATGTTGCGCATTCATATTGTAAAAAAACAACATACTACATAAAATGATAGTTACTTTTTTTATCATAGCTTTTCTCTTTAATTTCTTGGCTCTCCTCTCAAGTATATAATTATATACATTTAAAACTAATTAATTATTGCTTTTGCTGCTTTATCAAACACATTTAAAAACGAACTTACTTATTACGCTTCTTTTCCATACTACTATACAAAATGAAAAAATTGAACACAGAGACACAAAGACACAGAGTTAACTTATTGGTTATCAGCACTAATTTTTTCCGAGTCTTTGTGTCTCCGTGTTTTAAATTGCAAAATGTATAGTAGTCTGCTTCTTTTCATATCCTTTTGAAAAAAAGCATGTAAAAATCAACATTTAATATATTAAACTTGTTTAAAAATGAGATTAACCAAGCAATGTATATTTATTTTTTGATAAAAAAAACACAACGATCTATTCACAAGTACTTTACTACCTCTTTTACAAAATAAAATATCATCAAAATAATCTAAGATAGTTCTATGTTTTCCATCTACAACAAAACATTTCTAGTTATCAATTACAAATAATCAGTCTAATTAGGTTTTAAATTGACCGTTTTTGAGGATCAATTTGTCTGCAGCTTTGAAACTCACTCATTGAGATTATATTAATTTTATTATTAGTGAGATTGACCGTTTCAGGGAGTTATTCCTCGATTGGGTTTCTACATTCGATAAAACGAATGATATTCAAGACAATCGGTATTTTGAAGTTTAATTTCTCAGAATATTAGACTTGTTTCAAACTAGAAATTAATTTTTGGTTTGAAACAAGAAGTAATTGTGTAGTCAAATAAAAAGTGTTCTTATATTAGCTTTTTATTTGACTAATAGGAAATATAAACGATTATGAAAATCAATGTTCCAGCAACATTAGAACTCATCGATTCTCTTGAGAAACAATCAAATCTACAAGAACCATCTTTTGAAGATGCTCAAATACTAGCCAAACATTTGGGTAGTTTCTATAAAAATAATCAAGCGCAATTCATTTTTTGGATTCCTGAATTAGTAGAACAAGGTATTAATAAGGTATCATTAGAAACTTATTCTGCCAATGATAAAATTAATTTTGAGCAATTACCGCAAGCTTTGACTTTTTCGGTTCATAATATTTCATTGCACCTAAAAGGGCAATTTGCCTTTGCTATTGTTGATGAAATGAAAGCAGGAACAGCTTCGCAAATGGGCGACTTATATTGGTTAAAATATAAAGACCGCAACGGCGATTCTAAAAAAATCGTTGACCCATTAGCGCATTCTATTCCTTTTGGCGCATTCTCTCCTGCCGAGCTTTTTGATATGAATGCAATGTTTGCGAATAGAACAGACAAAGTACATTTTCAACAAAAAGCAAGCGAAACGATTAGTCGGTTTGAAACGCCAACCAATATTTTGCAATTGCATCCGCATACCGCAACGGCAAAAGGTTCACTTCAAGGGATTTCAGACTTATTTTCTACCATTTCAAATAAACTTCAAAAAGGCGAGCAACTTACTAAGCAAGAAAAATGCTATGCTAACTATGATGGCATTCAGCTTTTGCCAGTTATGCCACAAGTCGAGAAAGAACGAGGCGAACGATTTTTCAAAATCTTATCGCAAAGCGACGATTCTGCAACTGTAGAACTTCGACAATTTGATATTGACAATTGGGGCTACGATATTGTAATTGCTGCCGCTTCTGCCATCAATCCAGGTTTGCTATCAACCAAACGTCCAAACGAATTACTAGAATTAATTGAGACGCTTCACCATTTTCATGGCGAGCCTAAAAAAGTGATTTTAGACATCGTTTACGGTCATGCGGACAATCAAGGACAGCAGGTTTTGAATAAGCATTTCTTTCTTGGAATGGGCATGTACGGTCAGGAAATGAACGTTCAACATCCTGTGGTTCGGGCAATTATGTTGGAAAGTCAGCGCAGAATTGGAAATTACGGCGTTGATGGTTTCAGAGTTGATGCAGCGCAAGACATCGTTTACAAGGACGAAAACGGCAAAAAACATTATGATAATGATTATTTGCATTTGATGAATGACATTGTTTATGAAGTCGCTGATGTCAAATATCACGCATGGATGGTTTATGAAGATGGTCGCCCTTGGCCTAATCCAGATTGGAATATTGCAACAACTTATGACGAAGTTATCAAGATAATTCCAAATGCCTTACAATGGGGCCCGCTGACTTTTGTCAATAATCAACCGTTCGTTTTTGGATTTTGGATTGAGCGATTTTGGCGAGTAAAACAGATTGCTTACACAGGCGAGCATTGGGTAACGGGCGGTTCTAATCACGATACTTACCGAGGTTTGGCGCACACGAACCCTTGGGCGACTGCTTACAATTCTAATTTAGGCTCAAGTCTCCGTGAAGTAGCGCACAAAGGTTACAATAATCCTGCGGCTCGTTTGCTTGACCATGCGTTTTTGCCTGGCGTACCGATGGAGTTCATTAATGCGTCAACGGATACACCGTGGGGCTTTCTCAGAAATTCGGATTATCAATATGGCGTGAAGGTTTTTGCGGAAGAAACACACTTTTTTGATTGGTTCGTTACCGATGAAACTTATAACAAAACCATTCATTTCAAACGCTTGAAAGGTTTTGGCTTTAGAACCTATCGTCAGTTTGTAGATTTCAAAAATGCTGTTTATCATTTGACGAAGTTGACGGATTATAATTTGCAACAAATGGTTGAAATCCTTGGCAAGTTTCAGGGTAAGTTTCCAGTTCCGAGCGGTCGTTGGCAATTGCGTCAAATGGCGTTAGCGTATATGGAAG
>CAZMEH010000264.1:0-14183 GCA_964564885.1 uncultured Saprospiraceae bacterium
GATGTTAGAAGGTTTTTAGAAATAGCAAGTCTTCAAGGTAGTGAATTTATAATACAAGCTATTAAGGATATTGGTGAATTAGATGAAAAAAACATAATAGAACAAACAAAAGAACTTGAAAGAACTTATAAGTTTATTAAGGAAACGAAAGTTGAAAGTATCAATGAAAATGTCTTCACGTATTTTGAATTTTCTAATGCTTTAATTCAACAGTTTTTTTATCAAAACCTATCGAAGTATGAGCGAATGCTTTTTCATAAGGAATTGGCTTATATTCTTGAAGGTTTATACAAAGATAATTTAAGTACTAATGCAACAAGTCTAGCACATCATTTCAAACAAGGAGGCGATGTATCTAAAGCATTGTTTTATCTAGAATTAGGGACTAAAGAAGCTATGAGAATTTGTGCTTATCACGAAGCTTCTTTAGACTTAAAAGAGAGATTAAATTTAATCACCGACTTAGCTGAAAAATCACCTAATGATTATAATGATGAAATTAAAAAGCAAGAACTAGATGCTCTAATTCAAATTAGTATTTGTTATAAATCTATTAAAGGTTGGAAACATCCTAAAGTCTTAGAATTCTATGATAAAGCCATTTCTTTAGGAACAAAACTAGGATTAGAGGAGCAGATTTCTCCTATTACCTTTGGATACTGGGCGGTTAGTTTGCTTGAGTTAAATCTGGATAAGGCTCTAGTCTTAGCAGAAGATTACTTGCATCAAGGCAAACAATTAAAGAATAGAGATATTATTTTGCAAGCTAAAATATCTTTATCAAATACACAATTTTATAAAGGAAATTTAGTAAGTGCAAAAAATAATATTGATGATTTCTTTGAATTGTTTAGCCAAGCTGTGGACGTTACCGATGCTATTGATTACGGGCAAGATCCTAGAACATTTGCTTATTTATTAAAGCTTTTAACGACGAGTTTGTTAGGTACTGTTGAAGATGCTAAGACTACATTAAAGGAGTTACTTCAGTTTACAGAAGATTTAAAACATCCTTATAGTACGGCTATCGCTATTCAAGGTGCAACTTGGCTTTGTCAGCATATTGGAGACTATGAAGGGACTAGAAAATATGCAGATAAATTGATTGGACTTAGTGAGGAATATAAATTCCCTTTCTTTCTTGGAGTTGGAGCGTTTTTTAAAGGACTTTCATTAATAGAAGAGTCAAAAATAGAAGGAGGGCATGAATTGTTAAATAAAGGCTATCAACAAATGAATGATGGAGGAAACAAGATTTTACATGGTTTAAATGCAGTAGGTGAAGGCTTAATTTTTTTGAAAAAAGGCGAATATGAAACTGGAATCCTATATCTTAATAAGGAAATTGAATGGAGTGAAAATCATAGTGAAATAGTTTATCTGCCAGAAATGTATCGAATAAGAGGCTTGTTGGAAGTGAAAAATAGTCAGCTAGAAGCTGCGGAAGCTACGTTTTTGGAAGGAATAAAAATTACACAAACTCACGGTATCGTGCTTTATGAATTGAGATTATTATTGGAAATGATAGAACTCTCAATAGATACAAATAATAATTTAAAACTTATCGAAAGATTGAAAAAATGTTTAGACAGGTTTTCTAAATCCGAAACTTTTTCAGATTTCTTAACGGCAAAAAAATTAATAGAAGAAGTTATTTAAAAAATAAAAGCTCTATAACCCAAATTTTCAATTTTCACATAAACTTATTAAATTTTCAATTTTTTTTAACTAAACTCAATAACTAAACTCATGATTCAAAAAGAATTAAATGAAAAGGATTTAAGAAAATTAGCAGATGGTTCATGTTTTTTTGCAAGTGGTGGCGGCGGACCTAAACAGGGTGCATTAAGCCTAATTGATAATTACAATAGAAAACCGGTTCATATTGCTTCATTAAAAGACGCTATTAAAGATGAGGAAAATCTAAGCGTTGTCATCGCTTATATGGGTGCACCTTCTGCTCTGAATTCGATTAAATATCCTACAGCTGCTCAAAACGCTTTTAATGCGATTCAAGATTATTGCAATAGTAATCCTCATAAAGGAAAAACAAAAATAAAATATTTAGTGCCTGTTGAAAATGGAGTATTTGGAATGGTTGCTCCTTGTATATTAGCTACAGAAGAGGAAGGGCTAAGTGTTCTAGATGCAGATGGAGCAGGAAGGGCTGTACCTAAATTGACAATGCTTTCAATGCATGAGAATGGTATTGATCCAAATCCTGTTATTTTATCAAATGCTAAAGAATCAGGTGCTAATAGAGCAGAAACTATTCTGTTGAAAGTAACTAAGAATGCACATGTTGAGGAAATAATCGAAAGTATAGCAAGACCGACTATTGGTTTGAGTGACTTTAATCAAATAGCAGGTTTGTCAATTTGGTTAATGGATAATGAGGATTTAGCAAAAGCTGATTTAGTGCCTAACACGTTGTCTCTATCTATTGACGTAGGTAATGCATTAGATGCTCTAGGTGATAAGGATAATGCAAAAGATAAACTATTTGAAGTACTTGAAAACTATAATTACAAGCCATATCTACTTGGTAAAGGAATATTTGTGAGTGCAGAAAACCATGTGAAAAATGGATTTGATTTCGGTACTATTATTTTTCAGAATGAAAAAAATACGTATACCGTCTTATATCAAAATGAAAACCTAATTGCTTGGTCTTCTAATAAAGAACAACCTTTGGCGATAGGTCCAGATTCGATTTGTTATGTGACAGAGAGTGGATTGACATTTTCTAATGATGATATCGAATTTTATAAAAAACAATTAAAGGAAGATAAGGAGACCGTTTATATTGTTGGTGTAAAAGCACAAAGACAACTAAGAGGAGAAAAAATTATGGAAAGTTTCAATCAGGCTTTGAGTGATATGGGCTACTATGGTTCTAATACCAATACTTAAGTATTACCTTAAATGATTAGATGTTTTATTAAAAATATTCTTCATTATTAACGAAGGATACTTTTAATGAATTTTTTTTAAAACTTTAAAAATAAAATTTTGAGAGGTACAAAAGAATATAAAATAGCAATTATTACTCCTGTTGGTACAGAAGCCTATAATGATTTAATCTTAGACTCCGTAAAAGATACAATACCGCCCGATTTTAGAATTAGTGTCTATAATCTTCCCAAAGTAGATACGATAAATATAAAATCAACTAAATTTATAGAAAGTAGATATGCGATTGGAGAAAATACACCTTTAGTTGCTAGTTTGGCTGTAGAGTTAGAAAAGGAAGGGTATCAAGGTATTTTTGTTTCAGATTTTGATATGTGTGGTGTAGAAGTAGCTAGGGAATTAGTGACCATTCCAATAGTCGGAGGTTTTAGGGCAAGTGCTTATACAGCGATGATGTTGGCAAACAAATTCTCTATAGTCACTATACTTCCTAACGTTGTAACGATGCAAAAAGAACATATTAAGCGTTTTGGTATAGTTAATAATTTTGCTTCGATTCGATACATTAACGAATCAGTTTCTGACATCACTAGCCAAGAATCTCAAAAACTAGTCATCTCTTTAATGGCTCGTGAAAGTTATAAAGCTGTAATGAAAGATGGAGCAGAAGCTATCATTTTAGGATGTACAGGTTTTGCTGGACTAGCTAAAGGCATTGAGAAAAAACTATATAGCAAATTGAAAATAACTTACGAGAATAATAAAGTAGAAGGCTTTAATAAACCAGTACCTGTGATACCTCCTAATCAAGCTGCGGTTAGTTATTTAGTAATGTTAGTTCGTTCTGAATTAGCACAAAGTGGTGTAACTTACTTCTTACCTCCAAGTTACGAGAATGATAAGTAAGAAATCAAAAGCGAACGCTTTATAAAATCAAAAAAGTCATTTCAGCACGAAACTGAAATGACTTTTTCTAGAAAATGAACCTCTAAACATATTAAACCTCCTCCAAGTCTTGGAAAATTTTTCTAATTCTTAAAATCAATTCATACGGTTTGAATGGCTTCGTGATAAAATCATTAGCACCAAGCTTAAACGCTTGCAGTACAATATCATCATATTCTAATGCAGAAATAACGATAACAGGAACTTTTGAACTGTATTTGTTACGGATGAGTTGAATTAGCTCCAATCCAGAGATATGAGGCATCATAATATCAGCAATAACTAAGTCTGGCTTCTCTTCCAAGAATTTAACTACTGCCTCTCTTCCATCTTCCGCTTTAACGACTTTGAATCCTTGTTTACGTAGACGAAACTCTAAAGCCGTTAGCATGATTTCTTCATCCTCACAGATTAGTATCTTCATAAAATTGTTTTTCTCTAATGCCTAGTTTTAACGATTGTCCAAAATGTATTTGCCGTTTTTGGACTTTTAGTAGTGAAACATAAATTACTTATTTGGTAACTTATACTTATCTATATCTATTGTTTGACCTTGCCCAAAGGTAATAAATAATTGTATAAATACATCCTTGAATATTATATAAATCTTAACGATTATTGCTAGAAATGGTGAAATGATAGGATTGCGGGTAAGAATTGAAACAGCTATTAAAGATATAAACGGTTATTAACTCCTTAAAACAAGTTCACTATCTAGATTAGATAATATACTTAAATGACGATATAGGATGAAAGCAATTGTTGTTTCCATCCTATATCGTCATTTAGAAATAAATCATCCAAAAAGTTGATTACATTTCTGCGCCCAAACGAATATGTTCTCGCTTAAGTTCTACTAATGCTTTTTCATAAGTTTCCTGTAAGAAAGCAATTAGAGTTGGTAACTTACTAATATCAGAAACTTGCATAGCAATCTTTTCAATTTCCTTGTTGGTATCGGTTAATTCATCATTTCCAACGAAAGCAAGCGTAGATTTCATCTTATGACTGACTGACTTCAAGTCAGTCCAGTTTTCATTAGTAGCTAAAACTCGCATCTTTTTGATTTCCTCTAAAGGTTCTTCAAAAAGGAGTTCTAGCATTAATCTTTTCATTTCAACATCTCCGTCGGACATTAACTCCATGTAGGAAAGGTCAATATATTTAGGTGCGCCGTTATTAGGTTCCATATCTGACTGATGATTGTCTCCAGATGACTTATTGATATACTCAGCTATCTTGGTAAATAAATCCTCAGGCTCAAACGGTTTTAAAACGCAGTCATCCATTCCATATTCTTTGAATTTCTCGTCTTTTGCCATATGAGCGTGAGCCGTCATTGCAAATATAGGAATACTTCGCTTAGGTTCAGTAAATTTTGTTCTAATATATTCTGTTGCCTCATAACCGTTCATTATAGGCATTTGTATGTCCATTAAAATTAAATCATAATTATTTTCGGTGAACATATCAATGGCTATCTGACCATTATCCGCAATAGAAACAACAACATTTTTAAATTCTTTTTCAAGCGTACGTCTTGCTACAATTTGATTTAGCTTGTGGTCTTCTACTAGTAGAATGTTTACTTGTTTATTCGTTCTCAATGTTACTTTTTCTCGTTGTGTGTTAGAAATTTTGTTTGTTTCTTGACGTTGATCGGCTTTTTTTAAGTCTAAAACTGCTGTAAACATAGATCCTTTACCTTCTTGACTAGTTGCATAAATCGAACCGCCTTGAAGTTCTATTAATTGTTTACTAATCGCAAGACCAAGACCTGTTCCTTGATATAGTTTATTGGTTTTATGCTTAATTCTTACAAATGTGTCAAAGACCGCTTCAAGTTTACTTTCTGGAATACCGATACCTGTATCTTCTACTTGAAACTGAATTTTGGTATTGGTATTATTTTCACCCAATTTTTGGACGGATATTTTAACAAATCCTTTTTCGGTGAATTTAATGGCATTCCCAATCAGGTTCATTAAAACTTGATTAAGCCTCAACCTATCTCCAGTGAAATGTTTTTCTATATTTTCATCAATATCAAGGTAAAGCTGCAAACCTTGCTGTTTAGCTTTGTAACTAAACATTTTAATCAACTCCTGCACAACTATATGCAAATTAAAGGGCTTTGATTCAAAGTCAATTTTACCATTTTCAATAGAAGATACTTCTAAAATATCGTTGATGATTCCCAACAAATTTTTAGAAGATTGCTTTACCGAATTCATATAACTGTCTTGCTCTTTATCCAACGGTGTTTGTAACATTAAGTTACTCATACCCAAGATTGCGTTCATCGGAGTCCGCATTTCATGACTGATATTCGCTAAAAATTGCTCTTTCATCTTAGTAGACTGCTCGGCTATTTCTTTAGCTTTTCGGAGTTGTTCCGCTTGTTTTCGCTCCGTAATATCTCTTACAATACTGTGATAACCTTCAAACTCTTCGGTTTGAACGATGCTTGCAGAGATTAAACAATATTTTACGGTATTATCTTTTGTTAGAAATGATGCTTCAAAATCTTTAGTAAAAGAGTTTGCTCTAATTTCTTCTTGAAAAGCTTTTCGGTCATTCTCATTTTTAAATAATTTAAGAATATCTAAATGACCTAACTCTTCTTCAGAGTAACCCAAAAGCTCAATTGTTGCTTGGTTAAAATCAATCAGTTGACCAGATTTATTAGAAATATAAATGGCATCTTTAGTTTGATTGAATATGGATTCGTAAAGTTTTTGACTTTTTGTTAAAGCAATTTCTGCTTCTTTCCTCTCTGAAATATCTTGAGAAATACCGTTATAAGTGACCAGTCCATTACTGTCCGTTGTTTTTTGACAAGAAACAGCTAAATGACGAATCGCTTTTTTACCTTTTGTATAAATTTTAATATCACGTTGAATCCTAGCATCACTTTCGTCCATTTCTTTGAACATGGAAAGTAAGCTTCTCCAATCACTTTTTAAGACATGATCTTTAAATATATCAAAAGTTAAAACGATCTCATTTGGAATATAACCATAAATACGATAAATCTCATCGGATGCTGCAAAGTTTTGTCTAGTAGGTTGATAAGTCCAGTTTCCGATATGTGCAAAGCGTTGCGCTTGCTCTAAGCGACTAAGTACGTTTTTACGTTCTATCGAGTATTTTAAAGTTTTGGATAATTCCTCTGCATCAAAATCTCCTTTTACTAGAAAGTCTTGCGCACCAGCTTTAACTGCCGCTAAACCTAGTTCTTGCGCCGCTAAACCAGTCAATACAATGACGTTAACGTCTGGAAATTCTTGTAAAAGTCTTTCCAGAGTAGAAAAACCCTTGCTATCTGGAAGTGTTAAATCAAGGAGGACAGCAGAATAATCTTGTTGATTAAGTGCTTCTAAACCGCCTGTTAATGTTGTTTTATTTGTAATCTCACAATGAAGATCAGAATCCTCCAATAGAATCTCAACAAGCCTGGCGTCACCTGGGTTATCCTCGATTAGCAGAATGGTATTCTTGCTCTCATAGTCTGAAATAGTAAACATATCAGTGTATTATTATATAGTATTCTTTAGTCTGGTTATATATTAGATTATCATAAAATATACCAAAAAGTAAATTCTCTCACGTATATGAGTTTTTTGAATAAAAATCTAATGTTTTTTATACGTTCTTAAACTTTTAATTAAATTATTTTATAACTAATTCATCATCTAAAATGCCTTCTTCTCCAAATGATTTTTTTTTACCTTTTGTGCTTAATCCTTTTAAATCATTTATAATATAGTAAATACCCATCAGCATAATGAGTAATAAACAAAAAACAAGTAGCCAATCGCCATCCTGAATTTCTTCTTGACCAACGATAATTGAAAATATAATACTGCCTGTTGTGAAACTAACAACAAGTGCAAAGATATAAGAGAGAATTTTGCTTAATATGACCACAAACGTTAAATAGATGTTGATTTTAATCAAAAAAAAGAATAATTCTATACTTAAAACAACTTTTTTCCATAAATAGGTAATTTAGCAAAAAATTATGTCATAATAGAAGAATTCTATGTTCTTTAGTTATAATTGCTAAACAATCTAATTTAAAATTACTTTACTTATTAATCAATAACCAATAAAATTAAGATTGGATGAAATATAATAATTTAGCGTATTTATTTATCGCACTTTTATTTGCTTCTTGTACGGATAAAATACCAGAAGTCAACTTTGAAATGTCTTACGAAGGAGAAGTTGCTCCTGTTACAGTAACTTTCAAAAACTCTTCCAAGAATGCAGAAGGTTATAGCTGGGATTTTGGTGATGGAACAGGATCTGTTACTGATGCCGAACCAACACATACGTTTAACGGATTTGGAGAATTTACCGTAACACTTACAGCAGTCAACGGTTCAGAATCTGTAGAAACGACACAAAAAATTAATATTAAGCAACCTCCTGTGAAAAGTGTAGAAATTATAACTAGCAAAGGAACAATGATAGCAGAATTGAGTAATTACACACCTCAACATCGTGATAATTTCATCAAATTAGCTAATGAGAAATTCTTTGATGGACTTTTGTATCACCGAGTAATGAAAAATTTTATGATACAAGGTGGTGATCCAGATTCTAGAAATGCGCCTGCTGGTCAACGTTTAGGACAAGGCGGACCAGGTTATACTGTTCCTGCTGAAATGTACCCAGGAAAATATCATTATAAAGGAGCTCTTGCAGCAGCAAGGACAGAAAATCCTCAAAAAGCCTCTTCTGGTTCTCAATTTTATATTGTGCATGGAAGGGCAGTAGATGATAATTTTTTAAGCCAAGTAGAAAGTAAAAATCGTGTTTCTTATAGTCAAGCTGATAGAAGTTATTATAAGGAGCATGGTGGTACACCAGGTTTAGATAATCTATACACGGTTTTTGGTAACTTAATTAGTGGTTTTGAAGTACTTGATGCTATTGCTGATGTGAAAGTTTCTGACAAGGGAGGAGATAAAGATAGACCACTTACTGACGTTAAGATTGTGTCGATTAGAGTGATAGAATAATATATTTATAAATTTTGAATGAACACAGAGACACAGAGGACACAGAGAATATTTAGCTCCGTGAACCCTGTGTCTCCGTATTTCAAATCTCTTTTTTCTATGAAAATTTTATTTCTAACGCCGCCATTGACACAGCTCAATACGCCTTATCCTGCAACTCCTTACCTCAAAGGCTTCTTAACTGGTCGTGGTTATGATGTCGCTCAGGCTGATTTAGGGATAGAATTGATTCTTGCTATATTCTCAAAAAAAGGATTTATACGATTGTTTGATGCTATTCAAGAAACAGAAGAATTATCTGCAAATAGCCAACGTATTTTAAGTTTGAAAAGAGAATATCTTAAAACGGTTGACCCAATCATCCGTTTTCTACAAAACAAAAATTCAACTTTAGCTTATCAGATTTGCCAAGATGATTTTTTGCCGCAAGCAAGCCGATTTGACCAATTGAGTGATTTGGATTATGCTTTTGGTGAAATGGGTGTTCAAGATAAAGCACGTCATTTGGCGACGATGTATATTGAAGATATTGGTGATTTGATTATTGAAACGATTACACCGCACTTTGGTTTTTCTCGTTATGCAGAGCAATTAGGCTTGTCTGCGACTTCATTTGAACCGATTGAAACCACATTACAACAAGAAAATCACCTGATTGATACTTTATTGATGGAGATTTTAGACAAACATTTAAAAGCAACTAAACCTGATGTTGTCGGTTTTACGGTTCCGTTTCCTGGTAATCTTTACGGTGCTTTGAAGTGCGGGCAGCACATCAAAGCAAATTATCCAAATGTAAAAACACTGCTAGGCGGTGGTTATGCGAATACAGAATTACGAGATTTAAAAGAACCAAGGGTTTTTAAATATATTGATTTTATAACGTTAGATGATGGCGAAAGTCCGTTATTGAAGTTGTTTGAACATTTGCAAGGAAAACGTTCGATTGACTTTTTACAAAGAACTTTTGCACTTGAAAATGGAAAGGTAAGTTATATCAATGCTTGTCTTGACCCAGATATTCCGCACGCTGAAATTGGAACGCCAGATTATAGTGATTTGCCTTTGGACAAATATTTATCTATCATCGAAGTGACCAATCCGATGCACCGACTTTGGAGCGATGGACGCTGGAATAAGTTGACTATTGCACATGGTTGTTATTGGAAACGCTGTTCGTTTTGCGATGTAACGCTGGATTACATTGGAAGATATGATAAAGCGCCTGCGGAATTACTAGTCGATAGGATAGAGGAGATTGTAGCGCAAACAGGCGAGACTGGTTTTCATTTTGTTGATGAAGCTGCGCCGCCGTTGGCTTTGAGGGATTTGGCGATTGAGTTGATTAAGCGAGATATTAGTGTTTCGTGGTGGGCAAATATCCGATTTGAAAAAACATTTTCTCCAGATTTGTGTCGATTGCTTGCTGCTTCGGGTTGTATTGCGATTTCAGGCGGTTTGGAAGTAGCTTCGGATAGATTGCTCAAGTTGATGGAAAAAGGTGTGAGCATTGCGCAAGTAGCACGAGTAACCAAAGGTTTTACGAATGCGGGAATTATGGTTCATGCTTATTTGATGTATGGTTTTCCAACTCAAACAGAGCAAGAAACGATTGATTCGCTAGAAGTTGTTCGCCAATTATTTGAACAGCAATGTATTCAATCGGCTTTTTGGCACCGATTTTCTATGACAGTTCATAGTCCTGTTGGTAAAAATCCTGAAAAATATAAAGTTAAAAAAACGGGTCCAGAACAAGGTGATTTTGCTAATAATGATTTGATTCATGAAGATCCAACTGGTGCAAATCACGATTTATATTCGGATGGTTTAAAGAAAGCGTTGTATAATTATATGCATACTATTGAAATTGAAAGACCTGTTGACGAATGGTTTGATTTTAAAATACCAAAGACTTCGCATAAAGGAAGTTTGGTTGAACTTGCGCTTTACGATGGTCTGAAATCAGATTGGGAATGCCAAAATTATTCTTTGCTTTGGAATGGCGTACCGCTTTTAGTCGTTGAAGCTAGCGAAGAAGAGGATTTTATGCTTTTTTCTATTAATACAAAAAGAGAAAGCGTCGAATTTGAGTTGAGTTATGATTTGGGTGAATGGTTGTCTGAAATGTTTCCATTATTTGATTTGGATAATGAAAATAAAACAACTTTAAAAATGATTGCTTCTAATTTTGAAGAAGAATTTGAAGTTAGTTTTGAAGAATTTACAGATTCTGATATTTGGGAAATATTACGAACAAATGGATTATTAATGATAAGATTTTAAGAAGAAGTCAGAAGTGAGACCGCTTCGCTGTGAGATCGTTCATTTCATTCACTGTCAGAAGTGACAACTAATGTTTATTGGAAAACCAACCATTGAAAAATTAAGAAATAAATGTTAAATCTGACAGCCGCAGGCGTTCTGACAGCGAAGCGATCTCACTTCTGACTTCTCTTTACTTTTCCTGTGCAGTAATTTTTTCTAAAATCATCAATTTAGAACCAAAATCAAAACCAACGTTCATTCCATCATCATTGACAGGCTCATCAACAATTTGGTCATCCTCTTCTTTATGACTTTTCAATAAAACAGCAAATTTGTCATTTCCAAGCACCTCAAGGTTTAGACATTCCATGCCTTCATCAAATGTATGGATGACAGATTGTTTATTCGTTTTAATATCATAAGAACAGAGTTTGACAATGACTTTATCCCAAAGATGTTCTTCAAGTTGCGTATAGGTTTGGACTTGTTCTAGGTAATAAATTTTATTATCACGAAAGCTCACTTCCTGAATCACACTATTGTCCGTTGAAGGAATAGTGCCTATTTTTTTGCGAGTATCAGCTTCGTAAGAAAATTGATAAATATCTAATTTTGAAAAATTATCAGCAAACTTTGGCGTTATTTCTAAAATAGAATTAGACATGACGTCAAAGAAATTCATATCCAAAAAACGTTTATTAACAAGCGTTTTGACTAATTTATCATCCTTATAAATGTTATAAGTCGTTTTTTTCATGCCAATGTCGCAAGTAATCGTCTGACTAGGACTAATAAGAAGTGGTTCGTCATACATCGAAAAATTACCAGAAATGGTTTCTTTACTTAGGGTATGAACGTTTTGAACGGTATATTCAGCTGTTCCATTTCCAAAAACGACATGCTTATTGTCAATCCAACCTTGAATAAAAGCATCTTTTTGACCAAGTGATTTAGTTGCGCCACGCATCAAATCTTTCAAATAAAAACTACTTTCTAATTGTCCATCTTTCAACGAAATAGTATTATAAACCATATACCTTCCGTCAGGACTTACTTGAAAGTCGTTAACGAAATAAGTAGATAACTTATATTCTTTAAGCGAATAGGTTTGCCCGTGCGCTTGTGTAATAAGTGGCACAAGAAGCATAAACCAACATAAGAAATTGACAAAACTCTTTCTATTAGCAGTAATATTGAATGACATCTTTTCTCGCATTTAGAATGAAATCGAATGGTATTGAATAATTGAATAGTAAAACAATTGAACAACGAGCTCTCGCCGATTTTTCGGGAGAGCTCGCTGTTCAATTGTTTTTATCCTTTCTTATTCAACACGACGAGTTACCGAACCTAACTTATGTGTAGTCCAAAAACCAATACCCATCGAAGTAAAGACAGACAAGGTATTTTGTTGACCCTTAATGGAAATAGCGCCGATACTAGCATACTTAATCGCCATCCAAATGGATATTCCTTTCAACTTAGCACGCACTTCATTACTACTCACTTCATTCAAATTCAATGTTGTACCTTGATTGACTTTAATAGAAACGTTATTTCCTTTCTTCGTCTTAGTCGTTAGTTTGATATAAGAAACACCAGGTTTTAATTTGATAGTTACATTTCCATTGCTAATCACTAATTTATCAACTTTAGTTTTGATAATTTTTTTAGTTTCAGCATCTAAACTAGCTAAAGCCACTGCCAGTGCACTACCTTTTATATATGCACTAGGATAATCGCCTTCTAGGCGATTAATAGCTGAAATCATTGTTTTTGCAGAAATAGAACCTTTAAATTTGTCTGTAATTTTTGCAAATGTACTTGCACTTAATTCTTTTGCGCCTTTTGAGTTGTCTTCCATATTTTTTTGAGCAACAGCGGCGTTTGATTCGGTATGATCTTTCGAGATAATTAAGTATTTATCCTTCGAGATGATTTCCATATTCAAACATTCAACGCCTTTATTAAAACTATGAACTATTCTTTTTGATTGAGTATTGAGGTCGTAACTACTGAGTTTCATTAAGGATTCACGCCAAGAGTGTCTATCAAATTTATCCCATTCTTGGTAATCTTCTAAATAGTAAACTTCATTATCCAATAATGTAACATCATGAACGACACGATTTTTGCCAGAAGGCATCGTCGCTAATTTTGTTCTTTTGTCTTTGGCATAAGCATATTGATAGATATTTATTTCGGATGAATCCTGAGCAGTTTCCAGAATTGAATTAGTCTTTACATCAAAAGTGATGATAGAAAACCCACGATTCACCACTTTCGTGTCATCTAACTCACCATTTTTATAGAAAAAGTAAGTCGTCTTATCAATTTCCATATAACTAAAGATACATAATTTTGGTGTAATAATCAATGGTTCGTAGTTAACAGGCGCTGGGTTTTCAACCGTTTGTTTTTCTAAAGTATAAATGTTTTGGATAATAAACCCTGTTTCAGTAACCAAAACAACGTTTTCATTATCCATCCAGCCATGAATATGAGCCATTACTGTACCTAGGCGAGTGTCATCTCCACCATCTTCCAGGTGTTGAATCATAAATCGACTTCTATGATTGACCGAATTGTGTGTCACTGCATTGTACAATAATTTTTTTCCATCAGGACTAGCTGAAAACTCATTGACAAATGGTGATTGCAACTGATAACCAGAATATTCAAAACCTTGTCCTTCTGCACTTGGTAATGCAAAAAATAAGAACAACATCAGGAAAGTTAATGATTGAATAGAAAGAATTACTTTGGATAGATTCATACTTATATGTTTATTATCGTTTTCAGAAAAACGTAATCTTCTTTTACTTTATTATGAATTGTTAACGGGAAGAGTGACGGAATGATACAAATTGAAGTATTTTTTCGATAGAGGGTCGGTTTTAGGGAAGAGCGTAGCATGATTTGGAAGGTACTAAAACTTGTAAAATCTAAAACTCAACCAATCAAAACAAAAAAAGAGTAAGCCACCAAAGTGACTTACTCTTCTATAAATTTATTTGTATCATTCCGTCA
>CAZMEH010000265.1:0-7252 GCA_964564885.1 uncultured Saprospiraceae bacterium
GCAGTATTATCTTTGATTTTCAACAACTGGAATCTTGGTTTCACCCATATAAACACGACTAGCCAACATAATAGAATTGAAACGGTAAAGAGTGCTTCGTCATCTATTCTTATTAGCTTTTTTTCAAGTACAAAATACCAATAAAATAGTGTGCAAAAAGCTATATAACCCACCGAAACAAATAGAAAAGGTAGGAATATATATCTAATCTTTTTAAAGAAATCTTTGTGCATATTTTTTTCACTTAATTGTTTTAGTCTTTTATATTTTTTGTACTAGCAGTCAACATTTAAATATCCGCACATTTTGTGCAATAATCCTATCAATAAATACAAATTATTTCCCTGCACAGCTCCACACATCCAAAACTCAAAAAACACCTTAATCATAAAATCGCCAATGAATCCCAAAGCGTATCGTCATATCACGAGAAGCATAATTTGGCGCATATTCCATATGAATAGGATTAGCAACAAAAAAGGTCTTTCCATTGATTGTATAATTATTGCCCCAAATCAATTCATTCAAGTTTTCGACCTTAATAAAAGCACGGAATGTTTGAACTTTAAAACTTAGGAAGGCATCAATCAACGGAATATCATTGAGCATGGTGTTGTTTTGCAAATAGAATTGTCCTGTCGCAGGCTGGTAATTATCACCTAAATAACTGGTATTATACCTGACATCAACGCCTAAACGAGCAAAAGCCGCTCTTTTGAAAACATATCCTTCAAAATACATCGAATGCTTTGATACAAAAGTGGGAACTCGCAAAATATCGGTATTTGAGACTTGCTGAACGCCAACCGTATTATCTAAATGAAATGAACCTATTTTGAAATTTTGAGACACTAAAAACTGAATAATATTAACCACATTTTGCGCTTGCTGAGGCGTTGCCAATGAATCCGAATAGATGAAATTATTAATCAAATGATTTTGAAAATGAAGCGTCGTTTTTGTTTTTGGTAACGAATAAGTTGCCATTAAGCTCGTTTCGATTGGCTTTGCAAAAGCATTATTCCAAATCTCTTGTTGAGAAATAAATAATCGATATTGCATCAATGACGGACTATAACGCTGACTCATCAATCTAGCATCTAATCTTCCAAATTTGTCCAAAGACAAATAAGCTTGACCATCAATTAGATAATCTCCGCCATTGTCCAAAATTCCAAAATGTGCTTTTGCTTGCAATCCAAAACGGTCATTCTTAGTTTTCAAATTCCACTTGCCAATCAAGAATAAGTTATTCAAAACCGTGTCTTTCGGCTCTTGATTTAAAAAGAAAACCTTGTGTTTCAACCCAATATCCAATTGACCATTATATTCCACTCGAATTTTAAACTCGTTCTCTATTTTATGGTAATCCATGTAATTTCTCAAACCACGAGTATCCACCATCAAATCACCATAAACCAAGGTATCATCCGCTGGCGAACTATCAAAAAACTTATGAATCACCCGTTCGTAGCTGATTTCGTGCATTGCCAAAAGATTGATTTTACTCTTTTTGGGAACTTCTAGCGGCAAAGGTTTTCCGCTTAAACTATCTGGTTTCGGAGGCGCAACAGGCGATTGTGTTAAACGGTTTAGATAGAAATAATTCGTTAGCGTAACTTCTTTCTTATAATATTCAGTTTGAGAATCTTCCAAATTAACAGCAACCAAAGCACGAGAATCAAATGTTCCTCCTGTTGCAATATTATTAATATCAACTAATCCACCGTTGTTTTTTTGTAGAATGGTATTCGCTAAATAGCTCACATAAGCTCGGTGACGCTTGTTTTTGGATTCGTACCAAGCCGAAAATGAAAAATTCGTATGCTTATTATTAGAATTTTGATACAATCCTGCGTGATTAATTCGACGATAATCTATTGCGCCATTGATTTGTTTAGCCAACTTTATCGAAGCAATCGCTGTCATGACGAGTTCCTCTTGTGAAGTCGTGGAAGAATAATAAGCCTCTGTATAAGGTTTTGGATTGTCGAAAAATCGAACTTTTTCGCTTGGTCGCAAATACAAATCAAACTGATGAAAACCCAAGTCAACGCCTTCTCTGATAATCGGCTGATACAATAGTTGCTTGTGCGGATGACCAACCTCTCCGAGTGTGATATAATCAAAATATTCCACCTGTCGGGTCGGTTGATATTGCTGAAAATCATCCAATAAGGTATCACTTAATGAAAATAATTCATCTGGATTGCTCGCATAAAAGTAATGGACAGGCAAGCTATCTGGGAAGATTATTTTGTAATTGCTACTAGAATTTGGACTACCACCATTATTACTACCACCTTGATTTCGAGCAAAATCTGGCATTTGCGCAAAAGCAAATTGCAGTGATATAGTTACAAATAATATTGAAAAAAGTACTTTCAAAATGAATTGTTTATTTAGTTGACACCGAATAATTTTATTGACACAAAGTTAGTTGAATTACTTTATTGAACGATTTTACAAAGAGATTATCTTTATTTGAAAGCTTTTTTAAGAATTATTTAATGGTTTGACAAGTATTTTTTAAACCAAAAGGGTCGGACGCCTCAGAGGCGTCCGACCCTTAATCCTTTTAAAACCAAGATTTTCTCTCTTCTTACTTCACCACCTTGCGGCTCAAATTAATATTTTGACCAGCGATATTTAAAATATAAACACCTTTTGGCAAATTATTATTAATATTTAATTCAAACTGATTTTGACCAGATAAAATCTGTTGTGTACCAAAATCTATCACTTTTTTTCCTGTAATATCCATCAATGAGATTTGAACATCATCCCGATTCAACGAATTATTCAATTGAATATTCAAGGAATTATTAAACGGCTGAGGGAATATTTTTAAATCAATCGCCTTGTCAATTTTATTTGTATTCACATTAAAATTAGGCAATTCTAAAATATACAAACCCGATTGCATATCAGAAACCAAGATTTTCCCAGAAGGCAAAAACGGATAAACGCCCCATGCACCTTCATAGCTACTACGATTCGTACCAAGATAAGTATCAAAATAATAAGCACGAGTCGGCTGTAACGGGTCGCTTACATCAAACACTTGCAAACCATCATAGTAATAAGAAGAGAACAATAATTCGTTGTGATAAATCTGATTGTGAGGAATCGAAAAATTGTGTGTTGCGCCTGCATCCATTGTCTGAACGACTTGAATATCTTGAAAATCACTGACTTGAACGACTTTAATTGGTTTATTATGATTTTCATCTGCCATATAATAATAACCGCCTCGAGCGTCTAACCAGCCTGAGTGATTATAACCTTGTCCAGCATAAGTCGTCATAGCGCCCAATGTAACAGGATTTGCAGGATCTGTAAAATCAACTACATGAAAACCTTGTCCACCACAATTCAAATAAGCCGTATCGTTTTGAACGTACGCATCATGAACATGACCAACTGTATTTCCACCAAATGTGTTGTAATCTCCAACAAAAACAGGATTAGTTGGCGTGCTAATGTCAAAAATCGCCATCGCTTTGGATTGAGCCATTTTGACGGCAAGCGCATATAATCTCGCACTAGATTTATCAATAAATATATTGTGCGAGCGACTCATTAGAACATTTGAATCGTAAACTACTGGAACTGAATCAGGCAAAAAAGAGTAATCCATTATTTGCAAAGTACTGCCACTTCCTTCATCCGCTACCGCATACAAATAACCATTATAATCATCATAATCTCTATGAATAATCACTGGCCCTTGAACAGCTCCTGCAACAAAAGCTACTTCTGTAACTGTTTCTACATCAATGAAATGCGTTCCTTTTGTAGAACCTATAACGGCGTATTCTTTATTATTGACGACTAAGCCCCAAATCTCGTTATAAGCATTATCGTAAGCACTAGAACCAACGATTGTTGAATCGTCCCAATGTCCAAGTAAGTTTGCTTGTTGCTGTGCCGTAGCAGTAAATGTTAATATGGTAAATGCTAGTAAAAGTATATTCTTCATCTGATTTTTTTATAAAATAATTCTAAAACAAGTTCAATATAAAGTTAATGAAATGTGTTTCAACTTTACCAGAATAACCCTTAGTTAGGTATTAAACGACAAGATTATTTTTCTTCTTCACCAATTAATTCAATTGAAACAGGCAAACGTCCAGCTTCTATTATTGATTTCATAAATATAACCTCTTCTACATTATCACCTCTAATTTCTACGCTTCCACCTGATATTTTCGACTGAACCATAGGACTTAAAACCAATTCTTGGCTAACAAAAATGTGAATTAAGCCTTTGACTGCCGCAGCTTCTGTTGTCATTTTTGTAAATTTCGCTGTACCCGTTTCATCAAAATTTATAGCTAACGCAGGATTACCATCCATTGATTTTTGATGGTCAATTTCGACGTTTCCTATCATCGTTTCATCCACTTTCATGTTATTCATTGAATAAACATGTAAATACGCCTTCATTTCCTGTTTATCGACTTTCCAAACCCAAATCATCTCTTTTGCAAACTTATCTTGAAAACGCTCTTGCTGTATCATTTTCATAATTAATGCCGTATCCGAAAGTGATGCAACGCCAAGAAAAGGCATCATTTGCTGGCTAGGAATTGGTTCTAGGATATCAAAAAGATACTGTTTAGATATTTTTCCATCAATTTCCAATGGATTCTCTTTTATGATTTTATTGATTTCTTCAAGTGATTTTGACACCTCATAATAAGATTGATTACCGCTAATCATCAAAACACTTCCGTTAGCCATTAATAACTTTTTGCATAAATCAGGATTTTTTGAGGTCAATGATTTTGGAACGCCAACCGAAAACTGTTGCTTTTCTTTATTGTAATCAAACTTCGGCTTTTGTCGCACATAGCTTGCAATTCTTTTTTTAAAAATAGCTTCTAATTTACCAACATCTGCTTGCGAAGTATTTTCTGGCAATTGAAAAGTATATAAAATACCGCCTATTTCTGCAAATGATTTTGTTTCGAATTCACAGCTAATTAAGCAAATGGCCAGTAGGATTATTAGTAGTTTCTTCATTAGTTTTTATTTTTTGAATAATTTTATACTATAGTTTTACTCCGACTTAGAATAATAAATCAAATTTTAATTTGGATTAGCCCTGATTTTTCATAATTAATGTTTCCTGTGTGTCATTATTACACTTTGATTACGATTTTAAATAAATCTTAAATTATATTTGGAATAAGGTTAACATTCCGAGCAAACAACTTAATAAAATTATGAAAAAACTATCAGTACCTCTTTTTATACTATTCACAACACTAACATTTGCACAAACAATTGAAAAAGTAGAACCGCCATTTTGGTGGGCAGGTATGAACAACACAGCATTGCAGCTTCTGGTTTACGGCGAAAATATTGCAGCAACAGATGTTAGTTTACCTGAATATTCTGCCGTTAAAATTATAAAAGTCAACAAAGTAAAAAATCCTAACTACCTATTTATTGATTTAGAAATAGGCGCAAAAGCTAAAGCAGGCACATTCACATTCAACTTTAAGAAAGAAAATGAGATTGTTTTAAAGCACAATTACACTTTAAAAGAACGTCGAGTAGGTTCGGCAACTCGTCAAGGATTTCAAGCATCTGATGTCATGTATCTTATCACGCCAGATCGATTTGCCAACGGTGATCCGAGTAATGACTCAATGGAAGGTTTACCTGACAAACTCAATCGGGAACACAAAAACGGACGACACGGCGGCGATATTCAAGGGATTATCAACAGTTTAGATTATTTGGATAACCTTGGATTTACCTCTATTTGGCTCAATCCTGTTTTAGAAAATAACATGCAAGAAGTATCTTATCATGGCTATTCTACGACCGATTATTATAAAATAGATCCTCGTTATGGTACAAATGAGAAATACCAAGAACTAAGCAGAAAGGCAAAAGAGAAAGGGATTGGTTTAATCATGGATGTTATTACAAATCATTGTGGTTCAGAACATTGGTGGATAAAGTATTTTCCAACAGATGATTGGGTGAACTTTCAAGATGAATATAAAAAAGGTGAAATTGTCTATACTTCACATAGAAAATCAACGATTCAAGATCCGTATGTTACGCAAGTTGACAAAGAAAGATTCACAGATGGTTGGTTTGTGGAAACGATGCCTGACCTCAATCAGCGCAATCCTTACATGGCAAAATATTTGACTCAAAACTCTATTTGGTGGATTGAGTTTGCTGATTTGCACGGTCTTCGTGTCGATACTTATCCTTATTCTGATGCTGATTTCATGAAAAACTGGTCTTGCGCTGTGATGAGCGAATTTCCAAATTTTAATATCGTTGGTGAAGAGTGGCACGAGAATCATGATATCGTTGCATATTGGCAAGGCGGCAAAGAAAATCATGACGGTTATACTTCTTGTTTACCCAGTTTAATGGATTTTCCCATGCAAAAAAACTTGACAAAAGCTTTAACGACTTCTGATGATAGTTGGTCGGATGGTTGGAATGGTGCATATCGAAGTTTAGCAAATGACCATGTTTATGCCGATCCATACAATTTGGTTATTCTCCCAGATAACCATGATATGAAGCGTTTTTATTCGCAAGTGAACGAAGATTATGATTTATTTAAATTGGGAATTGCGTATTATTTGACCATGCGTGGGATTCCTCAAATCTATTACGGAACTGAAATAGCGATGAGCAGTACCGACGATCACGGCAATATTAGAACGGATTTTCCTGGCGGCTGGGAAGGCGATAAAATCAACGCAATCACAGGCGAAGGTTTGACGGAATTACAAGCTAATACACAACAATATTTTAAGAATTTATTGAATTGGCGCAAAACTTCTGACGCTATTCACAATGGTAAAATATTGCATTATCACCCTAAAGAGGCGATTTACATTTACTTTAGATATACTGACACAAAGAAAGTAATGGTTATCTTGAGTAAAAATGAAAAAGATATTACGCTTGATATGGATTGGTATCAGGAAGGTTTAGGCAATGCTAAAGAAGGAAAAGATATTATTTCAGGAGAAATGATTTCGTTAAAAGACAAATTAGTTGTTCCTGCTAGGTCACCGATGGTTATTGAGGTAAATTAGAAGTGAGAAATGAGACCGCTGCGCTGTCAGAACGCCTACGGCTGTCAGAAAAATACTTGTAACGTATTATAGGTTTTTACGCAAAAAGAGGTTTCGCTTAAAATCTGACAATGAACGAAGTGAATGATCTGACAGCGCAGCGATCTGACTTCTTATATCTAAAAAGG
>CAZMEH010000266.1:0-2394 GCA_964564885.1 uncultured Saprospiraceae bacterium
GTGGTTGTTTTTGGACAATTTTATGCTTAATTTATTCTGCTACAACTTGTGTAAACACAACTTGTAGCAGAGAAGCTAAAGTCATAAATCATCAATGGACTTATGATAATTTACTTAAAGTATTTCCGCTTCAAAAAGCATTTAAAGTTAAATAAAATGAATAATCAAAATCATATATCAGAAGAATCACTATGGCAATATGTCGATAAACTGCTTGCTAATCAAAAACGGTTAGAAATAGATGGTCATTTACAAAATTGCGCTGATTGCCGTTTGGAGCTAGAAGAAATTCAAGCCTTTAATACAGAAGTAAGTGATACGGTAGTTCAAGAACCGTCTATGCGTTTTTCAAAAAACGTCATGGAAATGATTGAAGAGGAAGTAACTTCCATGGAATATATTCCGCTTTTGAATACAATCTGGTTCAAATTATTAGGTAGTAGTTTTGCGGTTTTTATATTCACTGTGATGTCATTTGGCTTTACGGGACAGAAAACTGACATTGTTTGGATGGACAAAATGAATGATAACGTTAGCGTTTTATTTTCTTCTCTTCCCAATATTGCCTCTTCCGCAATTGGTTTGATTCTCATTTTAATAGCATTTTGGTCGCTATTCATTATTGATAAGTTGTATTTATCGAAGCGTTTTGGTTAGATTTGTAATCTAGCAAGTAATTATTATAATTGAATAAGGTATTGACTATCAATATATATGAAGTTATTATGTGTTTTTATTTACTCAATAACTGCTTACTAGATTACAAAATAATTCTTCATCACGAAGTAGTTGATTGACGTCATTCGATATTAAATACAACCTGCTTACTAGCAGGCAAGTCGTCAATCGTCAATCCTGTCTGCCGACAGGCGAGCTACAATCGTAAATCTTTTCAAAATGCGTTTCCCCTCGTCTCGCTTTATCAAATTTGGTGTATTAGTTTTAATACTTACCTCTTGCTTTGTTTCCTCTTTTGGAGGTTTGCGAGATGACTTAATGAATCGTAGAAAGAAACTGCTACGTGAAATTAAAGAAGTCAAAGCACTCCTTGCTGATACAAAAAAAGAGAAAACGGCAACGCTCGACGAATACAAAACGCTAAAAACACAGGTTGAAAAACGGGAAGAGCTGATAGCTACTATTAAAGCTGAAATGGCTCTTATTGATTCTACCGTTGTTCATAGTCAAGATACGATTCAATTTCTTCGCAAAGATTTAGACCGTTATAAAGGTGATTATGGCAATATGATGCGTCATGCTTATCGTCATCGGAATGCAAATAAGCGATTATTGTTTGTTTTATCTGCTACTAATTTTAATAATGCCATGCGCCGTTGGCAATACTTTGTACGCTACGATCAGCAACGCAAGGATCAAATCGTCTTGGTTGGCGAAACTCAAAATTATTTAAATAAAAAAATTGCGAGTCTTTCTACAAAGCGAGAAGAACAGAAAAAATTATTAGCAGAAAACGAAGAACAGCAAACAGAGTTGAGTGATGAATTGCAGGATGTTGATAAACTGCTGAAACAACTAAAGGCAAAGGAAAGCGAAATATTAGCCGATTTAGAAAGTAAGAAGATTGCAAAAGCTAGGTTGACAGACGCTATTGATAATGCGATTCGACAAGATCAAGCAAAGGCAAAAGCTGCTGCTAAAATCCACAACCCGAAAGCTACACCAAAGAAATTAACTGCTACTGACAAGAAAAACGCTAAAGCCTTTGCCAGAAATAAAGGTAAGTTACCAATGCCTGTAAAAGGTGTGATTACTGGAAAATACGGACTACAGCAGCATCCTACACTCAAAAAAGTTAAGATTAAGAACAATGGCGTTGATATAAAAACTCGTGCGAACAGCGAAGTTCATGCTGTTTTTGGCGGTCAAGTCGTCAACATCTTTTCTATTCCAGGCTCTCAAGAAGCTATTATGGTCAAGCACGGAAGTTACTACACGGTTTATTCTAACCTTAAAAGTATCAAAGTTAAAAAAGGTCAAAAAATTAAGAAAAATAATGTCATCGGTGTTGTTGCAGTTGATCCTAAGAGCAAACAATCATCCCTTCATTTTGAAGTTTGGAAAGGCAATCAACATCAAAATCCTGCTAAATGGCTTAAATAGTTTATGATTGTAGCTTTACGATTTACTACTGCTAATCATTTAATTACTCATGTTACGCAGAGTTAGCGTCATCTTTTTCCAGCTAAAATCCTCAATAGTAATCGGGACAAGACAAGGTAAAAAGCCGTCAAATTCCGCCTTCTTCCGATTACTATCGGATTGGCGTCAAGGAGATTATAAACAACTAAAAACCAGAAGGTTAAATGAATATTTAAAATATCTATTGCCACGTGCTTTAGCTCGTGGATAAAGTAAAAAGAAAAAATCGGGCTT
>CAZMEH010000267.1:0-6183 GCA_964564885.1 uncultured Saprospiraceae bacterium
AGATAAACTTTTTCATGATTAAATGTTTTGGTGATATAAATGTTTTAAATGATGAATTCAAGGTAACGAAGCTATTCCGAAAGTCAAAAAACCTTAACATTTTTACTTTCCTAATTAAACACACCAATTTCCTTTCCAATGTTTTAACATAAATCCGTATTTTTGTAAATCTTTGAAAAATAACAAACTATTTGGAAAAGATATTGGTGGCATTAATTTGGAGGCCAATATTAAATTAAGAAGTAATTCTTTGGGTTCTATGTTGAACTACGTTTACTAAACTTCAAAAGTTTAGTAAACGTGAACGGAACTCAACAACTATAATATACAAGGTTAAATAATGAAAATATCATATAGCTGGTTAAGCCAATATATTAAGGTTGATAAACCTGTATCGGAAATTGAGGAAATCCTGACGGACATCGGATTGGAAGTAGAAGGCAGTGAAATGCACGAAAGCATTCCAGGCGGTTTGAAAGGATTGGTTGTCGGTCATGTCTTAGAATGTGTTCCACATCCGAATGCGGATAAATTGTCTATCACTAAAGTTGATATCGGCGAGGACGAACCATCTCAAATCGTGTGCGGTGCGCCAAATGTAGCTGCTGGTCAAAAAGTGATTGTAGCAACAGTTGGAGCAATGCTTTATCCAGGAGAAGGCGAACCATTCAAAATTAAGAAATCAAAAATCAGAGGTGAGGTTTCACTCGGAATGATTTGCGCAGAAGACGAAATCGGTTTGGGCGAAAGTCACGACGGAATCATGGTTTTGCCAGAAGATACGGTAGCTGGAACGCCTGCGGCTAATTATTTTAAATTAGAAACGGATACGATTATCGAAATTGGTTTGACGCCAAACCGTTCAGATGCGACTTCTCACTTGGGTGTTGCGGAAGATTTGGCGGCTCGTTTGAAAATCGCTTACGGTCACGACGGTAAGGTAACTCGTCCAACGGTTGATGGTTTTGAAGCGAAAGCGGATTTGCCAATCGAAGTTGTTGTTGAAAATGCGACATCTTGTCCACGCTATTCTGGTATTGTGATTAAGAATTTGAAGATTGCAGAATCTCCAGATTGGTTGAAAGCACGTTTGGAAGCTATCGGCGTGAAAGTGATTAATAATGTAGTTGATATTACGAATTTCATCTTGCATGAATTGGGTCAACCTTTGCACGCTTTCGATTATGATGAAATCACAAATAAAAAAATCATCGTTAAAAACTTAGCAAAAGATTCTAAGTTTTTGACATTGGATGAAAAGGAAATCGCATTGCACGAGGAAGACTTGATGATTTGCGATGGTGAAAGTAACGGAATGTGTATCGGTGGTGTTTTTGGCGGTATCAACTCTGGTGTTAAAGATACGACAACGACGATTTTCTTAGAAAGTGCTTACTTCGAGCCTCGTCAATTGCGTCGCACAAGTACACGTCATTTGTTGAGAACAGATGCGGCTAAGTGTTTTGAGAAAGGCGCAAATCCAAATGGAACTGTCTTTGCGTTGAAACGTGCTGCATTGTTGATGCAAGAAATCGCAGGCGGTGAAGTTGCTTCTGAAATCATTGATTTTTATCCAACACCGATTGAGCCAGCACAAGTTAAAGTGACGTTTAGAAATGTTGCTCGATTGATTGGTGTTGAAATTCCAAAAGATGAAATCAAGCGTATTTTAAGTTCAATGAATATCGGCATTGTAGCAGAAACGGAAGGATACTTAATGACGAGTATTCCAACGAACAAACACGATGTAACGAGAGAAGCGGATGTGATTGAAGAGATTTTGAGAATTTACGGTTTCAACCAAGTTAAATTTTCTGAAAAGTTAAACAGCACGCTTTCTTATACAAAAGGATTAAATACAAACTCGATTCAAAATACGGTTTCTGACTCATTGGTCGGTCATGGTTATTATGAAATGATGGGATTGTCGATTACAGAATCGAAGTATTTCAAAGAGATATTACCAATCAAAGAAGAGCATTTGGTTTATATTAATAATACATCAAATCAGAATTTGGACATCATGCGCCCGACGATGTTGTTCACTGGTTTGGAGTCTATTGTGCGTAACCAAAATCGCCAGCACCCAGATTTGAAATTGTTTGAATTCGGAAAGTCGTATAAAAACCTTGGAGAAAACAAATTTCAAGAAGTAAAACGATTGTCTATTTTCGTAACAGGAAGTCAAGCGGCAGAAAGTTGGATAGAAAAAACGCAACCTGTATCATATTATACTTTAAAAGGCGTTGTAAGAAATGTGTTAAATAGATTAGGTGTTTCTAGTTTTCAGATGAGCGAATTGGATTCGGATACTTTTGCTTTTGGTATGAAATATCATAGAGGAAAGCAAGTTTTAGTTGAATTTGGACAAGTTGACAAAGCAATTGCTCGCAAAATGGACATTAAGAATGAGGTCTTTTATGCTGATTTCAATTGGGATAACTTAATGGCTGCTGTTGCGAAATCTTCAATACAAGTCGAAGACTTATCAAAATATCCATTTGGTAGGCGAGATTTGGCTTTAATTGTTGACAAATCAATAAAATTTAGTGATATTGCAGTAATCGCTCAAAAACAAGCTAAGAAATTGTTGAAAAGTGTCAACTTATTTGATGTGTATGAAAATGAGGAACATATCGGAAAAGGCAAAAAGTCTTACGCTGTTAGTTTCATCATTCAAGACTCAACAAAGACGCTAAAAGACAAAGATGTTGATAAGCTGATGAAGAAACTAATTAGCACGTACGAGCGTCAGTTAAACGCAACTATTAGAAAATAAAAAGGAATTGTTTGATTGTTTAATTGTTTAATTGCTGCTCAAGTTAGCCTATTAAACAATTAAACAATCATAGCAATTACAACAATTACGTTAATAAATGACAGCTAAGTTATCAGAAAAATTAGATCTGCTAGATATTAAATTACGTCAGTACATTCAGTTCAACGCTTTGATAAAGCAAGAAAATACTGAGTTACATGTGCAGAATCAAAAATTAAAAGCTAACTTAGCAAGTACAAATGATAAAATGCTTCAATTGCAAAGGCAATTGGAACAAGGTAGGGCAGAATTAGAACAAGAGGAGCAAGATAAAGAGAAGCAAGCAAAGCGTCTTAAAAAGCAACTAGACCAATATATTAATCATATTGATGAATCTATAAATTGGCTAGAACAAAGCTAAAAATGATTGACGATTTTAGAGATACAATAGTATGTTTATTAGTCGTTTTTCTGAAATTTGAAACAATAATTTTTTTAATAATTATCTAATATTACGAATATATATTTACAAAAAACTCAATAGAGTAATTTTAAACCGTAAATGTAAAACCTGCTTGAAGTAGGCAAGTCGTAAATTTTCAACGTTTATGAACGAATCTATGAACATCACAGTACTAATCGGAGGAAGACCGTATTCTCTCTCTATTAAAACCCGTGAAGAACAACTGATTCGAAAAACGGTGAAAGAGGTTAATGAAAAAATTAATCAATTTCAACTTACTTATAAACAACGTGATAAGCAAGATTGTCTAGCAATGGCATTATTGACTTACAGTGTTGATTTATCAAAACTACGTTTGGCGTATGCTCAACAAGGAGCAGCAGAAAAAGTAGATGAGTTGAGTGATATGTTAGATAAAGCTTTGACGCATAATGATTTATAATAATTAAGAATAGAGAGCAGGACAGAGAATGATTGATAAAAAAATCTGTTCTACCAATCCGTTCCAAGCAAGTACTATTACAAAATTAAACGGTCTTTAAAAACGTAAGGTTTAGGCCTTATAGATCTTCAAAATCTATAAGATCTACACTTCCGAAAAAATTAAAGTAAACTTATATTTGTCAAGTATTTAGTTATTAAATATTTAGCTTCAATTTAAAATTCCCTTCTTATTCCTTACCATTAATGTTTTTGCAAATGTTTTTAATGTAACCATGAAATAGCGAGCAGTCGTCACAGGCAATGGAGCAGTAAAGCAATGCAGCTATAAACAACACAACTATTTAAATCACAGTAAATCCAAACGGTTAGCATGGAACCAGTACAGATAATTGTTAGTGTATTAGTAGGTATAGTAATCGGATATTTTATCGGAAATACTTTGCTTGCGAAAGTTAACAAACAAAGAGAAGAAGACTTAGATAAAAAACGAGAAGAGATTAATAAGCAATCAGATGTAATAATCGAAAATGCTCGAAAAGTAGCTAAGAGAAAAGTAGATGAAGCCAACGGAAAGGCAAAAAATATGTTCATTGACGCAGAACGCAAGAATGAAAATATCAAACAGAAGAAAATCTTAGAAGCTAAAGAAAAGTATATTAGATTTAAGGCTGATTTTGAAAATGATACTTCAAAACGTCGTCAAAGACTAAAAGAGCTTGAACTTAAAAATCAAGAAACTTATTCAAAGATCAAGCAAGAAAAGCAAGAAGTCTTTGGAGAACAGAAGAAGTTGAAGTTAAAGTATGATGAAGTACTGAAAGTTAGAGGTGAAGTAGAACAACGTCAGAGTGAGATTGACAGTATTAAAGACAATTTAACGCAGCAACTTGAAATTATAGCAAAACGTAAAGCAACACTTGAACAAGCGAATGAAGAACATATCAGGGCTTTGGAGAAAGTAGCTAGGTTGAGCGAACAGGAAGCGAAAGAGGAATTGCTTAAAGCAGTGAAAGATAAAGCGGCTTCTGATGCAATGGCATTGATAAAAGATACAATTAACGCTGCGAAAGCAACGGCAAATAAAGAAGCTAAGAAGATTGTTATTCAGAGTATTCAGAGAATGTGTGCGGAATATACAATTGAGAATACAGTTTCTGTATTTAACTTAGAATCTGATGACTTAAAAGGTCAAATTATCGGTCGTGAAGGTCGAAATATTAGAGCATTAGAAGCAGCAACAGGTGCAGAAATCGTTGTAGATGACACGCCAGAAGCTATTGTAATTTCTAGTTTTGATCCAGTTCGTCGAGAGGTTTGTCGCTTGTCATTACAACGTTTGGTATCTGATGGACGTATTCATCCAGCACGTATTGAGGAAGTTGTAGCGAAAACGAAGAAACAATTAGAAGAGCAAATTATGGAAATTGGTGAGCGTACAGTGATTGAACTGAACATTCACGGATTAAAACCACAATTGGTTCGTATGGTTGGACGTATGCGTTTCCGTTCTTCTTATGGTCAAAACCTATTGAAGCACTCTATCGAAACTGCTCACTTGTGTGCCTTGATTTCTGCTGAACTTGGTTTGACGCCAAAACAAGCGAAAATGGCAAAACGTGCAGGTTTACTACACGATATTGGTAAAGTAGCGGAAGACGAAACTGAATTATCACACGCTATACTTGGTATGAAAATGTGTGAAAAATATGGCGAACATCCTGCGATTGTAAATGCAGTTGGTGCGCACCATGATGAAATCGAAATGACGAATATTTTATCACCAATTATTCAAGCTGGTGATGCAATTTCTGGTGCAAGACCAGGTGCTCGTCGAGAGATTTTGGAATCATACTTAACACGTATTCGTGAGTTAGAAACACTAGCGTTGAACTTCGAAGGTGTACAAAAAGCTTATGCAATGCAAGCGGGACGTGAGTTGCGTGTCATTGTAGAAAGTGATAAAGTAACGGATGATCAAGCTGAAATGATTTCGTTCCAAATTTCGGAGCAAATCCAAAATGAAATGCAATATCCTGGTCAAATCAAAGTAACGGTTATTCGTGAAAAACGAGCTACTACTTTTGCTAGATAGATATTCATTAATTCATTGACTCATTGAAAATTTAAGAAAAGCCGATAGTTTCCTTGGAAACTATCGGCTTTTTTCGTTTGATCAATCACCAATTAACCGTGTTAAAAAAACGTGTACCGAAATATCTAATTGGCATCAAGGAGAGTAATAAGTGATTGATTATCAATATTTTTATTATTAGTCTAATAGTATGGTCATGCTATTTCAGGACAAGACAGTTTTACAAACTTCGATATCAGCAGAATTAGCATTAAGTTAATAATTCGTTAATAAGTATTTTTAATAGTAAATATATAATATAATTATTATTTTTATATATAATAATAAATCCAAACTGTAAACACTTCCGAATACTACTTCACGAAATTGATCAAATCTATTGATACAAATTTTAAGCATTTTATAGATTAGTATATTTAAAATCGA